>JAISNG010000091.1 GCA_031276365.1 Campylobacteraceae bacterium
CTTTTTTAAACTTGTTTATCTCGTTTCTTTTGGAGTGGTAATTGTTGCCTTTCAGCTCTATCAAATCTTCACTTTTATAGACATAATCCGCAAGTTTTTTTTCAACGATATAATCTGCAAGCAGTTCAAACATCATCGTGCCTTCTTCTAGAAAGTTTGTGAAACCTTCCAAAATGTTTTCATGAACATAATCAATACGCGAGTAATATTTCAAAGTATTATTTTCATTCATGATTTTAAAACACTCAACAATCGCGTCGTTCACTTTGTCCTTTTTGCCAAGCGGAGGCAGCAGCATGGAGATTTCGCTGCCCTGCATTATAAAAAGACAAAAAGTGTCATTGATGATAGTATAAAAACCGCTTGCAGACGAAAGCCATAGATAATTTGCGGCAAACGTATAATCGCTCAAATCAACGTTTACCTCTTTTAAATACTCTTCCATGATTGGTTTTGCATTCATGTTAAAATGTTTCAATTCATATTTTAATATCTGCAGTGTTGGCATCTGTCCGTTTTCCTTTGTGAGTAATTCCCCGCTACGGAGGTTCGGACAGACTGAAGTCTTGGGCGAATCTTGCGAAGCAAAAGACAAGTGAAATTATAAACGCATGAAGTTTAAACTCAGTTGATAATTCTGGCTTTTACAGATTTTTTAAACGATAAAAATAGAGCTTGTAAAAGCTCCGTTAAATATCGTGCCGCAATAAAATTTATTCGTGGTAATCGCTGTCATAGTCCATATCGTATTCGTCGTCATCTTTGTAAAATTCACTCTCATCGTCGTCCAATTCATCCAACGCTTCATCATCTTCAAAATCAACCTCATCATCCAAATCATCATCCCATTTTCCGCCAAAGAGCAACTTCTCCATACCACGTCCTTGTTTTGAAAAAATTTTTGACATTATAACATAAAAAGTGGATTAAAAATTACATAATAATCTCTTTTGAAATATCCAAATCAAAACCGCAAAGAGCTGAAAAAACGGTACTGCCATGTTTTGAAAGAAGCGTAATTTCGCGGATTTGCAGAGCGTTAAGTATCTGTGCGCCGATACCGCGCTCTTTCATGTTGTCGCCTTTGGCGATGCCCAAAAACACAAGCACACCGCCGTTTTTTTTCAGATATTCTATTGATTTGATAAGAGAATCATACACTTTTTCAGACGAGAGTAGTTCCATGTCATTCAAAATATGGTGAAATTTTACCGCCGCGCCGGTTGTGATTTTGCCGAATATAAAAGCTGTATGTATGTTTTCCAAATGGTCTTTAAATTCTACTTTTTTTACATGCATGCCCATAAATTGTGTGTCAGTGCGCGATATTTCATAGACTAAAGATTCGTATTTTAAGCGGTAGCTGACGAGTTCGGCTATAGATACCATATTTAAGCCGTGTTTTTTGCAAAAGATTTCAAGGTCATCTCGCCGCGCCATATCGCCGTCATCTTTGACAACTTCGCAGATAATCGCGCTCTCCCCGACTCCTGCCAAACGGCAAAGGTCAATGGAGCCTTCAGTATGGCCTGTTCTGACTAATACGCCGCCTTTTTTGGCTATAAGCGGAAATATATGCCCAGGACGCACCAAATCTTCATAAGAGCTTTGAGAGTCATTGATAGTTTTTATCGTTATATCGCGCTCTATTGCAGATACTCCCGTTTTTACAGTTTTTGCATCCACAGAGATGGTAAAAGCTGTCTCATGAGCAGAGTTATTGTTTGTTACCATAGGGGTAAGTTTTAATCTTTTGGCTGTATCCTCCGTGATACTCATGCAGACAAGTCCTTTTGCATGAGTTATCATAAAATTGACTTTTTCTACCGTAGAAAATTGCGCCGCATATACCACGTCGCCTTCGTTTTCTCTGTCCTCGTCATCTACAATAACAACCATTTTTCCGTTTTTTATGTCATCAATGGCAGTTTTTATCCTCTCTTCGGCCATCTCGTATCCTTTTTGAAAAAAATATAGTGGCGAATTATAGCCACCAATCCTTGACAAACAGATAAAAAGTTACTATAATTCCCCCCTCAATGTTTGTTTCGGACTGAAGATAGCATTCATTGGGGTGTAGCCAAGCGGTAAGGCAACTGGTTTTGGTCCAGTCATTCGGGGGTTCGAATCCCTCCTCCCCATCCACAACGTGTCGCGGGATAGAGCAGTCCGGTAGCTCGTCGGGCTCATAACCCGGAGGTCGGCGGTTCAAATCCGCCTCCCGCAACCATTTCAAAATTATCTAACATTAAATGATTTTGGAGCTTTCAAGAGCGACTTCGGCAACCATAAAGCAATCTCACAGAGACGCAGCCTATGGAACATTTAAAAAACATGTACAAAAACCAACCAATCATGTTTTTATGAAAGTGATATAATTATCAGTTTACTATGGTAAAAAAGAACATGTAAAATTCTACTCTTTTGACGTATTTTATACATCTTTTGACGTGAATATTACAACAATAAAAACTTTTTGTCAAGGGTAAAAAGTAAAAATAGGAAAAAAAATGTTAGAGATAGATAATATTATACTTAGACTCAAATATCATTTTGGTATTAAGAAAAACTTTGAATTAGCCGAAAAAATTGGAGTTAAGGGTAGAACCGTGGACACTTGGGTTAATAGAAAAAAAATTCCAGAAAAAATTTTATATGAGATAGCCAATAAAGAAAATATTTCATATGAGTGGCTAACGACAGGTAAGGGTAACAAAGAACTTCCATTCTTAGGGCAGGGCGCAGATGAGATACTTGATGCCAATGCCGCAGAGGTAAAAGTCATATTGCCGTCTTTGGCAGGCGTAAGCCCCAGAGCTTATTGGCGTGTCAAGACTGACAACAACATGTATCCCGCAATAGACAGCGGAGAATACGTTATTGTTGATGATATCAAGGAGATAAAAGACGGTGGCATATACCACATTGAAGTGGGAGACGACACATATATCCTGCGCCTGCACATATACGACGACGGCAGGCAAGTGTTTAAGCCTGATGTTGAAAATATGGCAGAAGAGATACCGTTTAACAAACAGGTTAAGATATTAGGACAGGTTGTGTATATTCTCAAAAATGCTATACCTGAAAAGGATTATTGATATAAAATCTTTATAAGGAGAAAAAAGATGAAAAAGATATTTTTCATTTTTTTATCATTTATATCAATACTTATGGTGGATATATTAACAATCCAAAAAAGATGTTTATGTTCATAGCAATAGTGTTGTCATTTATAAAAGCAGATAATATATATTGGTACTAATTGCATAATTATTTATAAATTATAAGTAAAAAATAATTTTTTATAGTCTCTTTTAAAATTTGAAATATTATGATATCCATGTACTACGTAATTTTAAAAATGAAGAAAAATTAAAAATTATTGGCAGTTATAAAGATTATTACCTTTCTTTTTGATATGGTTTTATTTTTTTAGTTATAAACTATACAACAAAATTA
>JAISNG010000116.1 GCA_031276365.1 Campylobacteraceae bacterium
TCCGTCATTCCCGCAACGAGTATAATCGTTTTCGTAGAAAACGATATTTGCGAGGCAGGCGGGAATCCAAACTAATTAAAGAAATAAAGATACGAAAGCAAGAAGAAGAAACGATAAAACATAAAGCTCTTTCAAGAACAAATTATTTATTTGTAATTTCTTTTTGGATACCCGCCTTCCCTCACGATATGCGCTCACTTGCGTTCGCTTGTCGTTCGGTTGCGGGTATGACGGAGGTGGGTGGACACTCGCATTCTTTGCCACAAAAGTAAGCAAGCTGCCTCTGCCTCATAAAACGTCGTAATCGCCTGCGTGGGAATGAAAGAGGGAGTTTCTTTTAGTTTTCGCCTGTCTTACGATGAAACAATATCGCTCGCAGTTATAACGGATATGGATAGAACGACGGAAATCATTTAAACCGTGTATTTGCACAATTTAAATGATAAATGCTCAGATGATTTTTTTGATGAAAACTTTGTTTGTTTTTGTCGGGCGTACAAGCACTTTTTCGTCTATTTTAAATATTTCGCCTTTCTCATTGTCATAACGCCATGTAGTGCCGCGAAACTCTACCAAACCGCCCTCCTTGATGACTCCTTCGCCCTCTTCCAGCAAAAATTCATCTTTTATCTTTTTGCCGAGCATCTTTTCGGCAAGTCGTTTTCTGAAAATTATCATCAAGACAAGTCCGATACCAAGTCCTATAACGCCCTGCGTTATATAATCTTCAGAGCCTATCGCCCAGCCGATAGAGCCGCTTACGATAAGCCCCAATCCATACCACAAAAGATAAAAACTGCCCACGGCAAGTTCAAGCGCCAAGATGACAACGCCGATTATTAATACCCACATTATTTGTCCTTGGATTTGAACATATCTTTTAATATAGTAAGCGAACCTACCAAATCAACAGCTTCATAAGGCACTACTATCTTATCTTTTGACGGATTTTTAGCCAATTCGTTAAAGGCAGAGATTCTGTCTTTTGCTAAAAGATATTCGGCGGATTTTTCATTTTTACTCATGGCATCAGATATCATAAACATTGCTTCTTGCTGCGCTTTTGCAACTGCTTTTACCTGAAACGCTTCAGCTTCTGCCAAACGCTCTATTGCTTCGGCTTTCAAAAACTGTTCAGCTCTGTAACCTTCGGATTGTCTAATAACGGCTTCCTTGTCTGCCTGCGCTTTAAGTTCTATCGCTCTTTTTTCGCGCTCAGCTTTCATCTGCATACTCATGGCTTCTTGTATCTCTTTTGGAACGGCTATATCGCTTATCTCTATCCTTGTAACTTTAGTTCCCCAGTTTGCGCCTGCGTCGTCAAGTATGATAAGTATCCGCGAATTTATCTTTTCGCGGTTGGAGAGTATCTCATCAAGCGTCATTGAGCCTATTTCGCTTCTTAACGTTGTCAAGGCGAGATTTGACACGGCTACTTGATAGTTTGTAACATTGTAGGTAGTTTTGTATGGATCTACAACGGCTATAAAGACTATGCCGTCTATTTGTATCGTAACGTTATCACGCGTGATAACAGGCTGACGCGGGATATTGATGATATGCTCTTTGGTGCTTAAAATCGTCTGCACTCTGTCAAAAAACGGTATAATGATATGAAACCCGCCGCTAAGACTTCGGCTGAATTTACCAAGTCTTTCAACCATGTGTATCTCTGCTTGAGGTACAATAACAACACCCTTATAGATAACAAGCACAACAACAACTGCAACTGCAACCAAAAAAATCTCCGTAACAGACGAAAACATCTAAATCCCCTTATATGAAAGTCCGATAATTTTAACCAAAATGTTCTTAAAGTTCATATCTTTTATCTATCTTAAATTTTTGCGCTAAAAAATAAAATCTATTCCAGACTTGTAATATAACCCACTTCATAAAGTTTGTTGTAAATATCTACGGCTATCAAAGTGGCAGGTCCAGCCGCGCCTGCATGTTCTACCAAAACAGTTACAGCATATCTTGGATTTTTATACGGACCAAAAGATGTAAACCATCCGTGAGAACGCTGATAATACTCAAGTTCGCTCTCTTTCATTCTTATCTTCTCCTCCTGAGGCAGGCTTACAACTTGCGCCGTTCCTGTTTTTCCCGCAATTTTTATTTTTGAACCGCGCGTATTATAATAGGCTGTACCCATAGGATTATTGCTTACTTCCATCATAGCTTCGCGTATCAGCGGCAAATAGCGCCTTTCCGTATCGTTAAATATCGTATCATCTGTTTTGTATTCAACTTTTTTATTGTTGATTTTCTGTAAAAAATGCGGCGTAATATTACGTCCTGTAGCTATCATCGCCGTATGTCTTGCAACCTGCATAGATGTGGATAGAAAAAATCCCTGTCCAATAGATGAGATGACTGTTTCTCCATGAAACCATGATTCGCTGTAACGTCTCATTTTCCACTCCCTGCTCGGCACTACGCCAATAAATTCGTTAGGCAAATCAATGCCCGTTTTCGCACCGAATCCAAGCCGTTCAAGTACAGGCGAAATAGCGTCTATACCGACTTTCAAAGCGCCTTCGTAAAAATATGTATCGCAGCTCTCTCTTATCGCCTTTTTCATGTTTGTAATGCCATGTCCGCTGTGTTTCCAACATCTAAACGTTCGTCCGCCGAATTCTATATAACCTTTACAGTCAAACGTGGTGCTTGGCGTTATCTCCTTTGTATCTAAAAACGAAAGCGCAACGCCCATTTTTACAACAGAGCCAGGAGGATACAGACCGTTTATAAATTTATTTGTAAAAGGGTGGTTAAAGTCCATAGAGAGCGCTTTCCACTCCTCATGAGAGATACCTGCGACAAATTTATTCGGGTCATATTCGGGAAAACTCACAGCAGACAAAATAGAGCCGTCTTTCAAATCTATCACCACTGCCGAGCCTGATTTGCCTTTAAAAAGGGACGAAATATACTTTTGCAGCTCTATATCTATGCTAAGATACATGTCTTTGCTCACAGGCGCTTTTCGCTCTATAATCTCAATCTGCCTGTTCAGTGCGTTTACCTTGCTAAGCTGTATGCCGCTTTCGCCTTTTAAGATATCGTCATAATACCTCTCTATGCCTGTTCTGCCGATAGAACCTGTAAGTTTGGCTACCGTATCAACATAATCTTCACGGTTTGCGCGCCCAACATAACCGACAATATGCGAAGCTATCATATCATACGGATAGTAACGGCGCGAAATGGGATAGATGGAGAGATTTTCGCGGAGATTAATCTTTGAAAAGCTTGATATCACCTCATCATGAAGCAAAAAATCCACCACTTGAACAATATTATGTTCATACAAAGAGTCGTTTTTGAGATATCTGGATTTTAATTTTTCTCTATTTAGAGACGGGATTTCGCGCACCAAAAAGTCCAGCTCCTCTTCAAGTTTTGCAATATTTGATTTTAAACTTAACTGCGGTTTTATACCTATTGCAAAACCGAGCTGATTTACCGCGAGCGGGCGGTTTTTTCTATCATAAATAATACCCCTCAAAGGCGCTAAGTGTTCTGTTTTGACGGCGTTTTTATTTGCAAGCTCTTCATAATATGGATTTAAATTGATGCTGATATAAAAAATGCGCGCGATGAGCAAAACCCATACGACGCCAAATAAAGCAAGTATTATATAAGTGCGTCTTTTCATTTCTCATGCTTTAGTAAAAGTATGGATAAAATAGTGTCTACTATTATGTAAAAAAAGTAAGCTATCCCTAAAGTAAAAAATTCATGGTTAAAGATATAAGCCAAAAATATATTTATCAAAAACATGCCAAGATATGCACTCGCAACCGTTATCACAACAATCCACAATCTATTTTCAAATACCGCATCTATACGCGGCTTCAAAAAAGTGTAAAATACCGCGAACAAAGCCGCAATGGAGAAGAGATAAAATCCCTGATTAAGCTCAAAAAAACATAAATACAAAAAGGCTAGATAAACCTCAAGATTGTCGCGCTTAAAATTTTTCACCATATACGCGAAAAAAAAGCCGACAAGCGGAGAGAGAAATATATAAACGCTTGAAAATATCTGATAAAGCAACAGTACCAAAGCTAAAATGGATAGCTTTAGATATTTATTATAAGAGCTGTTTCGTCGCATATCGGAAAGTGTTTGCATTTTATGCAGTCCGCCCAGATTTTACTGATTGGCAGAGACTCTTTTGGTATCTCCTTAAATGAAAGCTTCTCAAAAAACTCCTTTTTATATGTAAGAGTAAATATCTGTTTTAAACCCAAAAAAGCGCCCTCCTCCAAAAGTTTTTTTACTATCTGCGCACCTATGCCCTTGCCTCTTAAACCGCGTTTGACAACTATACTCCTTATCTCCGCAAGATGCTGCGCATGTATGTGAAGCGCTGAAAGTCCCACAATCTCCTCATTTTCTACCGCCAAAGTATATGAACGTATATTTGTAGCTACTTCGTCATCGGAACGCGGCAGTATGATACCTCCTATCACTTCATCGCGTACAAGCTCCTGTATGTTTTTTATATCATTAAGAACAGCTTTTCTATATATTATCATGCGCACTTCCCAAAAAGTAAATCAAAAATTCTCTCATTTGCCTCGTTAATACCGCGTTTTTTCAACACTGACACAAGCAGGGCGTTTTTATCTTTTAGTATCGCCGAACACTCTTTTTGCGTGAGTTTGTCCGCTTTTGTATAGATTTTTAAAATTCTCTGGTCGGCTCTTAAAATAGAGTTAATATACTCATCAACATTTTTATCTATCTCAAGGTCTATATGGCGCGCATCTTTCAAATGTACAAAAAGCCTCGCGGAGACTCTTTTCTTGATAAAAGTATTTAAGGATTCTTCCCATTTTTTCTTTGTCTCTTTTGAAACTTTCGCGTAGCCAAATCCTGGTAAATCCACAAACCGCGCGACAAATCTGCTCTTTTCATCATCTTCATACATGATGTCAAAAAAATTGATAAGCTGCGTTTTGCCAGGTGTGGACGAACTTTTAGCAAGCTGTTTTTTACAGCACAAAGCGTTAATCAATGAACTTTTACCAACATTGCTTCGCCCCAAAAACAAAACTTCCATAACACCTTCGTCCAAAGCTTCGTTAATGCTCGGAGATGATTTAACAAAAACAGCGTTTATAACTCTTACCAACAATCCCACCTCTCATTTTTTATCATCTATCTGAAAGATAAACTTCGCAGGCTGCGCGCTTCCATCCACTGTATAAGTGCTGTTGTTTTGATTGACGCTAATCATATCGCCGTATATTTTTCTGCCTGTATCAGTCTCTTCTAAAAACGCATTTTTTGTAAGCGTATATACATTCATTTCGGCGTCATACGAAAGATATTCTCCGCTTGCATGATAACGCCTGTTGTTTATCGTCATATCGGCGCTGATATTGCCGCTGGCTTCATATCTTAATGGGTCAAATTTTTTGTTGAAATAGACCGTAGCAGTATCGGCTCTTAGTTTGTCATTCTCTTTTGTGATTATGACATTTCCGATAAATGTGCTTTTTAAATTTATCTCATCTACAATAATCTTATCGGTAGTAAGTTGAAACTCCGCTGCAAAAACCAAAGAAACGGCGGCGGCAAAAAGCAAAACTACAGCTCTCATTTTTTTCCCATTTGCATTGTTGCCTTGAATTTTTCAGCCTCAAGAAGTCTATTGTTTGTATTATATACAAATGAATCGCCCAATGCCCTAAAGTCTTTGCTCTCAAATGTAAAAGGCGTTCTGCCTATAAGCGTTTTATTGCTCTCATAATACTCAACTGACTCTGCGCTCACGTTAAAAAAACCCTCTCTTGCATATTTTACATTTCCACTCAGATACAAAACATTCTCCTTTAGCGTGCCGTTGTCTGACTGCAGATAATCAACGCTTCCTTTTTTCATCATCAAAACATCAATGCCGTACATAACATCCTTATCGTCAAATCTCTGTACTCTCTCGGCGGTTGAATACATATTTACGCCCTCTTGAGTAATCTTATAATCTTTTATGTTGAAAAAATCTATCATGGGTCTTTCTTCGCCAAAACTCTCCACGTCCAGCGAATATGGGTCCTGCGATACAAGCATAAACATAACAATAAAAATAAAACATAAAAAATAGTAGAGCAGCTTTACAACCAAGGTTTTTCAAACTCCCCGCGCAAATTCTCATTATCAACAATCATCTCTATCATCTCTCTTACCGCGCCATGCCCGCCGCTGTTTTTCAAAACAGTCTTAACATGTGCGCGGATAAATGGCAGCGCGTCTGCAGGCGCAAATGACCAGCCAACGCTTTTTAACTGTTTATAATCATTGGTATCGTCTCCGATAGCGGCTGTATTTTCAAGCTCCAATCCAAGCTCTTTTAAGAGTTTTTGCAATACCGCAAGTTTGTCCTGTACGCCTTGAAAAACGTACTCAATACCCAAATCCCTCGCTCTGTGTTCTACAATTTTGGAGCTTTTGCCTGTAATAACGGCACATTTTTTGCCTATTTTTTGCCAGCAGACGATACCAAAACCATCTCTTACGTTAAAAGCTTTTGCAGCCTCTCCGTCATTTGTATAAAATATAGTCCCCTCAGTCAAGCATCCGTCAACGTCCAGCACTATAAGCTCTATCACAATACGCCCTTTGTGCTTGGAATCGCCGCTCTTTTGTTTTCACTGACAGCACGTCTTAAGGCTGCGGCAAACGCTTTAAACGCTGCTTCTATGATGTGATGGCGGTTTTTGCCGCGCACAAATGTCAAATGTACGCTCAATCCCGCGTTAATTACCAAAGCTCTGAAAAACTCTTCCGCAAGCTCCGCGTCAAACTCCCCTACTTTGTTTTCAAGCGGCAAATCACAAAGAAAAAATGCCCGACCGCTCAAATCTATAATACAATTTACCGCCGCTTCATCCAGCAAAACAGTCGCTTCGCCAAAGCGCTCCATATTTTTGACGGGAAATATCTCCTTATGTAAAGCCTGCCCGATAACGATACCCGTATCTTCAACGCTGTGATGAAAATCAACATTGATATCGCCCTTGCAAACAAGATTTAAATCCAAAAAAGCATGTTTGCTTAAAGCCTCCAGCATGTGGTCAAAAAAGCCTATTCCAGTGTTTATTTGACTCTTGCCGCTTCCATGCAGTTCCAAACTCAGCTCTATATCTGTCTCTTTTGTTTTGCGTGAAATATTTGTCATTTTGTCCTACTTTTCCCGCACTATAAATGCGCCTTGATATTTGCTTTTTGAGATAAAATCCAACGCTTCCGTTTCGCTTCCGAAACCTCTAAGCCATACGCGGTAAATTTTCTCTTTGCCAAGATAACCTTCTTTAATGAATGCTTCGTATCTGCCGCCTTCATTATTGTGTTCTCTTTGATAAATCTGCGCGCCGCTTAAATTTTTAAACGCGCCTATTTGTACGTCAAAATCACTTATCACTACACTTTTATGTCCTGCATTTCCTCTGCCCTCAAAACCTATCACCTCTACAACAACAGGCGCAGTTCCAGAAGTGTCCAAACCTGTCTGTTTAGCCGCAGCGTAACTCAAATCTATAATGCGGTTTGCAACAAATGGTCCTCTATCGTTAATGCGCACAATAACAGTTTTATTGTTACGTTTGTTAGTAACCTTTACTATCGTATTCATAGGAAACGTCTTATGCGCGGCGGTGAAAGCATACATATTGTACGTTTCGCCGTTCGAGGTTTTTTTGCCGTGAAAATCCCTGCCGTACCAGCTCGCCACGCCGCTCATTGTATCGCCGACGCTTACTTGTGTCGGATAATATGTTTTGCCTGCTATTGTATAAGGTCTCATAGAAGCCTCATGCATTTTAGGCGAATCTTTTATGCTTCCTCCAGCATCAACGCTGCTTTTAAAAGTACATCCGCCTAAAAACAGCAGTATTAAAACCGCGATGGCAGAGTTAATTGCCGATTGGTATTTCAAGTTTTGTCCCCGGAATGATAGTAGAATCTTTCAGATTGTTTCTCTGCATCAACTGTGCTACAGTTAGTTTGTATTTTGTAGAGATTGACTGCAAAGTATCGCCTTTTTGTATTGTATAATATCTTATTGCATAAGACGTAGGCACTATAAGTTTCTGCCCTGCCCTGATAGTATCGGAATGCATACTGTTAAAATCTTTGATAATTTTATAATTCACATCGTACATTTTTCCTATTTTCTGCAGCGAATCGCCTTTTGCCACTGTATATACATGATATTTTGAACCGCCCTTTTCCATCTTAAAGTCGTTTTTAAAACGTGAAAGCTTGTCTGATGGAATGTAAATGTGATATTTTTCCATATTTGGCGGAGTAAAAAAATAGTTAAGATGCGTGTTGTATGCAAGCAGTTCCTGCATGGACATATCAATAGCTTCCGCAACATCTGCCAAAGACGAACCGCCGTATATATCCACTTTCGTAAAAGGAGAGTCCATATCGCCGCTGTTTAGAACATAACTCGCTTCATTGTCCAGCAAAAAATTTATATCCTGTGAAAGATGCGCCATGGTAACTATCTTGCGTATATAATCTCGTGTTTCTTTGGGCAGATATTTTTTATCTTCATCTAAAAGCACATAAAGATTATCTGTACCAGCCTGTGCAATCGCTCTTGAAACTTTTCCTTCGCCACAATTGTAAGCCATAGCCGCAAGATACCATTTGCCAAATCTGTCATGAAGTGTACTTAGATATTTTATCGCCGCTTCGGTGGACTTTACAGGGTCCCGCCTCTCATCAACATAATCATCAATTAAGAGATTATATTTTTTTGCCGTCGGCGCCATAAACTGCCAAAGTCCGCTCGCTTTCGCTTTTGAGTAAGCTTTCGTTGAAAAGCCCGATTCTGCCATCGCAAGATACAAAAATACATCGGGGATATCAGCCTCTTCTATCATTTTTTTAAGTACGGGAGCAAATTGCGCGCCGTTTTCAAGCACTTTTAAAAACTGTTTTGTTTTATAATTTCTGATATTATCCTTCATAAATGCAAAAACAGAATCCTGCAAAAAAGACATATCTATATCAAGGCTTTTCAGCACTTCTGCTTGTTTGGCATAATCATCTTCCACAACAAAATAACCAAAACAACAGCCGACGCTCAAGATTAAAACAGCCAGCAATCGTCTCATTTCTATCCTTGAAAATAAATTAGCTTATTATTTTAGCGGAGTTAGCCTTGCTAAAGGCTTTAAAAATGTGCTTAGCATTATCCGAACTTAGCTTTGAGAGTTCATCAACGCTTATATTTAAAATCTCGCTTGCCTTTTGAACAACATATTTTGTATAAGCAGGCTCGTTGCGTTTGCCTCTGTGAGGATGCGGCGTAAGATACGGTGCGTCTGTTTCAAACAACAATCTCTCTTTTGGTATTTTAGGCAAAATCTCAGTCAGGCTTTTAGCATTTTGAAATGTCAAAACTCCGCCCACGGCAAAATAAAAATTTTTATGCAGTCCCAGCAGCAGTTCCGAAGCGTTATAACAGTGTAATACTCCCGTAACACCCTCTATCAGCGCATATTTGTTTAAAATGTCAAAACTATCTTCGTTCGCGTCTCTTACATGCACTATCAACGGCTTATCAAACCGCGCGCAGAGCTTTATATGAGAGATAAAAACCTCTTTTTGCGCCTCTTTAACTTCCGCCTTTTCGCTCTCGCTTTCGGGAAGTCTATAATAATCCAACCCGCACTCGCCTACAGCTATACACCGCGCATCTTTGAGATGTTCTTCCAAAATGCTCTCGTCATAATCCTTGCAGTGATACGGATGTACGCCAGCCGCATAAAAGATATTGTCATATCTGTATGAAATCTCTCTTGCTTTAGGCAAATCAAAAATATCCGCTCCTGGTATTAATATCCCCAAAACATCAGCTTCTTTAGCTCTTTTTATCACATCGTCCAAATCATCTGCAAATCTCTTGTCGTCCAAATGACAGTGCGTATCTATTATCATCTGTTATCACGCCTTAATGTTTTTGCAAATTCGCGCGCCTTATCCGTGATATTCTCCCCGCTTATCATGCGCGAAAGTTCCTCTATTCTACCCTCTTCGTCCAACTCTTTTATATGGCTTTCGTTATCTTTTTTCCAGACAAGAAAATGCTGATTGGCGCATGACGAAAGCTGCGGGTGGTGTGAAATGGCAAATATTTGATAATTTGCCGAAATCTCCCTCAATACGTTTGCCACACTCATGGACTCTTTGCCGCTCAGATTGGAATCAATCTCGTCAAGTATCAAAACTCCGCCACTATTGCTTTTTATCTCATTTGCCGCCGCGATAAATCCAAGCCGCAGTCTGTTAAATTCGCCTGCGCTTACCTTTTTGATATCTATATTTTGCAAAGTTACGCTCATCTCTTCAATGCCCAAATCATAAGGCGGCGTTTGAGAGATGTTGATAGAACATGGCTTCAGATACATTTTTTCAAGATAATCGTTAATGATATCCTCAAGCGGCTTTAAAAATTGCCTGCGCGAACTTGAAAGCTCAAACGCCGCATTTTCAAGCTCTTTGGCGAATTTTTCATATTTTGCTTCAAGCGATTTTTTCTCAAAGCTTATATTTTCATAATACGCTAATTCATCTTTGCGTTTTTTCAGATGTTCGCGTATCTGCTCAATATTTCCGAAACGATTTTTCAGTGCGCTGATTTGCTCTATTCTGTCCAAGACACTCTCTATATCAACATCTTCAAGTTCATTCATTTTTTGCGTTTCGCTCTCAAATACGCCGCGCAAAAAATTCATCGCTTCGTCAAATAACGCATTCTCCTGCCCTATCAAATCAAGCGCGTTATTTACGCTGCGCTCGCTTTCAAATATAACTTCCGCCGCCGCTAAAGCCTCTTTTATCTTCTCTTTTTTGGAAAGCCTTTTTTTAAATTCCATCAACTCTTCATCTTCGCCTGTTTTCGGATTTACGGCTTCTATTTTGTTTATTTCATAAGCAGCGAACTCTTTTAGTTCATTTATCTTTGACTCTTCGGCTTTTATCTTTTCAAGTGCATTTTTTGCCTGCGTAAATTTCTCATAACATTCCTTGTAAGATGTGATTTTTTCTTCATGAGAGGATTCGTTTTTTGCCGCAAAAGCGTCAAGCAGAGCTAAAAGCGAACTATTTTCAAACTCGCCCGTATCGCGTAAAGACAGATAACTGATAAAATTCATAGCAAGCTGTTTGAGCGCTTTTTGAGAGATATTTTGCGAATTGACAAAATATCGCACGCTTTTTTGTTTTATGGATTTAAATATTATCGGCGTCTCTTTTTCCAATCCGTACTCTTCCAAAGGAAGCTCATTATCGCTTACAGCTTCAAGTACTGCCGCATCGCTTGTATTGAAGCCGAAAACCGACAAAAGCGCATTGAAAAAGATTGATTTTCCCGCACCGCTCGGACCCGAAAATACAATAAGTCCGTTTTTAAAACCAAGCCTCTCTTCGGCAAAGCTCAAATGCTCTTTCAGATAAAAACTCTCTATCACTTATGACCCCATGACAATTTCTCTTTTAGCGGACTAAAATCGCTTTGGTCTATTTTGCCGATTAGCTTTGCGCCGTTTTTTGAGTATTTGACGCTGACCGAATCAAAATTCTGCATGTCATATACATCTTGTCCGTCTATGATAACTACCGTATTGTCTTTGCTTTTGAGCGTTGTCTCATAATCATTAAATAAAACAATTGAGCGCTGTGTCAAAGAGTGCGGACAAATCGGTGTCAATATCATCGCTTTCGTCTGCGGCAACACAATCGGTCCTCCGCATGAGAGGTTGTAAGCCGTAGAACCGTTCGGAGTTGAAAGCAGTACGCCGTCTCCGAAATACGAATTAAAATGTTCGCCGTTGGCATAAGCCTCTATTGTCGCCATAGAAGCAACTTTGGCGCGCGAAAAAACTACTTCGTTAAATGCCGTGCGTTTGGTCTCTTTTGAGCCTTTTTTAAGCGCCACATCAAACATTGCCCGCTTATTTATCTTGTATTCGCCTTTATAGAGTTTGGCGATAAAATGGTCAATTTCGTCCATTTTTAAGATAGTAAGATAACCAAGCCTGCCAGCGCAAATGCCGATTATTGGGATTTGAAAGCGAAAACTCTCTCTTACCGTCCACAAAAGCGTACCATCTCCGCCAAGAGAGATGAGAACATCGCAGACAGCACATAAGTTCTGCATACAAAACCCTTCAAGTCCGATAGTTTTTGCACTGTTTTCTTCCAAAATCACTTCCGCGCCAAATAATGCAAAAACATCTTTGATTTTTTCATACTCTTTTTTCAAGTATGTCTCTTTGCGCAATACAAGACCGAGAGTTTTAAAATTGATGGATTTTTCTAACATAAGCGCGATTGTATCATAATTTTTAAAAAAAATCGAAAGCTTGAAATCTTGCATGCAGATTTTGATATATTTTAATAAAACTTATGATATAATTCACAAATTTTTAAAGAGTGGATGATGAAACTTTCAAAAATTTTATTTTTTTTATTTGTTATTGTGAGTATGTCATTACTAAATACATTATTGAATGCATATGTGCCAGAAAGCCCTGGTGACTACACAAATTCTATTATAAGAGGATTTTACACGGGTCTATATATTGCAATTATATTTACATTACATGAATTTATAATAAAAAAGGAATTGAAGCAAGCATCAGAAAAAAAGGATTAAACAGATGAAACTTGCACCGATTTTACTTTTGGCATTTAATATTTTAATACTGCTCGGCGTTACTATAATGATAGTGTCCATAGACTTCATGAGAGGAATTTTACCATTTTGGATTGGCGGTATATTTGTGGGTTTATGTTTGGGAATTTTTCTTGTTATTCGCCAAAAAAGAAGGCAAAAACTCACATCTAAATAAAGAAAAATCAAAATGGCTTATTTGTTGATTTTTATGGATTTTCAATAAAACTTATAATACAATCGCGCAAATTTTCAATGGATTCGGTCGATGAAAAATGTAAAATATTGGTTAGGCGTTTTGGTTATTCCGATAATCGGTGCATTTGCAGGTAGTATATTTGACTATTATATGACATTAGGGTGGTATTCCAGAGAAATATTCATTGGCGTATTTGTAGGAATTCTATATGGTTTTTATAATTTTTATATAGATAAAAAATCAAACAAATTAAAAGCAAAGACATCAGTTTAAAAAATGTAAAGCAAAACTTCTATTTGGCGTTGCCGGATAGAGTTATTAGACAATCAACTCTTTTTTTCAAACTTTTTATCAAAATATCTAAGAACAAGAGAAACGATTAAACTTGTAACAACTACAGATGCAATTATAATAGCTATTCTTATGACTTCTTCCATATTTATACTCCCAATTTTTTGCAATTGTATCAAAACGCAAAACAATACCTCTCGCCAAAAACAACAAAACTAAAACTGTATTTTGTAAACTCTTCCGTCATTTGTAGTCGCTTCACCTATTCCGTTTTTTCTCCAGCTTCTCAAAGTTATGATTATCTCCATTTTCAAAGATGAAGTTTCGCTTGTCAAAAGCGCATACTTTTTACTTGCAGAGCCAAAATTTATCCCAACGCCCATGCCGCCGAACATACCGCCGCTTCTGTATCTGCTTTTTGCATAACCCATCGAATTGGTAAAAACAAAATCGCTCTCTTCGTCAAACGAACTGTATTTGCCATTAAGTATTTCGCCGTCTTCCATGATAACCGTTACGTTCTCGTTTTTTTCGTCAAAAACACCCTGCAAAACGCCTTCTGTGTTAAATCCCACAAGAACAACATCATGCTTTAACGTGCAGCCCGCAAACAAAAACAGTGCGCTTAGAAGCAATAAAATATGTTTCATAAGTCGTCCTTTTTATTAAATATGAGCTTATATTTTAGCATACTTTATATAACTAATAGCCCATAATATCATTTTTTAATTTAATTTTGGCTATCATTTGCGTCTTATTTTTATGCGAGGATTTTATAATGAAAAAAAACGTCAAAAAAGTAGTTTTAGCCTATTCAGGCGGACTTGATACGAGTATTATTTTAAAATGGCTTCAAGACGAATATAAATGCGAAGTTGTTACTTTTACCGCTGACATAGGACAGGGCGAAGAGGTTGAACCTGCGCGCAAAAAAGCCATCTCTTTAGGCATCAAACCTGAAAATATTTTTATAGAAGATTTGAAAGAAGAGTTTGTAAAAGATTATATTTTTCCGATGTTTAGAGCAAATGCTATTTATGAGGGCGAATATCTTTTGGGAACTTCTGTAGCGCGTCCGCTAATAGCAAAAAGACAAGCCGAAATCGCAGCTCTTACGGGTGCTGACGCTGTATCTCATGGGGCTACAGGCAAAGGCAATGACCAGGTAAGATTTGAGATAGGATATCTGAAATTCAATCCTGACTTGACGATTATAGCTCCATGGAGAGAATGGGATTTGAATTCGCGTGAAAAACTCCTGCAATACGCGCAAAAACATGGCATCAGTATAGAAAAAAGAGGTCAAAAATCACCATACTCCATGGATGCAAACTTATTGCATATCTCTTATGAAGGACTTGTTTTAGAAGACCCAAGTCAAGAACCAGAAGAGAGCATGTGGAGATGGACGATAAGTCCTGAAAAAGCGCCTGATTATGCCGAAATCATAGAGATAGAGTACGCAAACGGCGACCCTGTAAAACTAAACGGCAAAGCCTTAACTCCTGCGCAAATGCTAACGGCTTTAAATGAAGTCGGAGCAAAAAACGGTATCGGCAGAATCGACATCGTAGAAAACAGATATGTAGGCATGAAATCACGTGGCTGCTATGAAACTCCTGGCGGCACGATAATGTTAAAAGCTCACCGCGCCATAGAGAGTATAACGCTTGACAGAGAAGCGGCACATCTAAAAGACGAATTGATGCCGCGTTATGCAAGCCTCGTGTATAACGGATTTTGGTTCAGTCCTGAGCGTGAAATGCTGCAAGCGGCTATTGACAAAACGCAAACATGCGTAAACGGCACAGTAAGACTCAAACTCTATAAGGGAAATGTCATGGTTATAGGCAGAGATTCAAAAACAGACAATCTCTTTAACACGGCATTCAGCACATTTGAAGAAGATGAGGTTTACAATCAAAAAGATGCGGGCGGTTTCATAAAACTAAATGCATTAAGATTTATCATAAGCGGCAAAAACAGAAAAAACAATAAAGGAAATTGATGAAAGTTTTACTTTTAAAAGATGTAAAAGGACTTGGCAAAACAGGCGAAATAAAAGAGGTAAAAGACGGATACGGTAAAAACTTTCTTATTGGAAAAGGATTGGCAAAGCTTGCCACAAACGATGTTATACGTCAATATGAAGCCGAACAGAGAAAAAAAGCGGCGGAAGTTGAAGCTGCGATAGAAAATTTGAAAAACATTGATAAAATGCTAGGCAACATAAAGCTTATCATCAAGCGTTCATTGGGCGCTAACGGAAGTCTGTTCGGCGCTATCACGAAAGAGGAGATAGCCAAAGAGCTTGAAACACAGCATAAGATAGAAATAGACAAAAAAAATATAGAGATAGAGCTGCCGATAAAAAATACAGGTATTTTCGACATTCAGATAAAATTGGGACACGGCATACACTCAAACTTGACAATAGAGATTGTGGGCGAATAAAATGTTTCATGCAACAACTATTTTGGCTTTCAAAGGCAAAAGAAAATCCGTCATCGGCGGCGACGGGCAAGTAACTTTCGGCAATACCGTATTAAAAGGCAATGCAGTAAAGATAAGAAAACTCTACAACGGCACTGTTCTTGGCGGATTTGCAGGAAGCACGGCAGATGCTTTTAATCTATTTGATATGTTTGAAAAGATATTGGAGCAAAAAAAGGGCGACCTTTTAAAATCTGCTGTAGAGTTTTCCAAAGAGTGGCGCAAGGACAAATATTTAAGGCGTCTTGAAGCTATGATGATAGTATTGAATCGCGAAAATATCTTTATATTGAGCGGCACTGGAGATGTTGTAGAGCCTGAAGACGGACAGATAGCATCTATCGGCAGCGGCGGTAATTATGCTATTGCAGCTGCACGCGCTTTAAACAAGCACACGGACATGGACGAAGAAACTCTAGTAAAAGAGAGTCTTGAGATAGCCGCAGATATCTGCATTTATACAAATCATTCCATAAAAACTTTTTTATTAGAGGACATTAAGCAGTGAATTTAACGCCAAAAGAGACTGTTGCATATTTGGACGAATATATTATCGGGCAGTTTGAAGCGAAAAAAGCTATCGCCATTGCGCTTAGAAACAGATACAGAAGACTTAAGTTGGAGCCATACATACAGCAAGAAATTATGCCCAAAAATATTCTCATGATAGGTTCAACAGGAGTGGGAAAAACAGAAATTGCAAGACGGCTTGCAAAAATGATGAATCTTCCGTTTGTTAAAGTGGAAGCAAGCAAATATACCGAAGTCGGCTTTGTAGGACGCGATGTAGAATCTATGGTGAGGGATTTGGTTATTGCGGCTTTAAATCTTGTCAAAAGCGAATACAAAGAGAAAAATAAAGAAGCTATAGAAAAACATGTAGAAAAGATTATATTGGAAAAACTCATGCCGCCTCTTCCAAAAGGCGCAAGCGAAGATAAGCAAAACGCTTACAAGCAAGGCTATGAAAAGATGAAAGATAAGCTAAAAAGCGGTGATTTGGATAATCTTAGCATAGAAGTTGAATTATCACATGGAAGCGGAGAATTTGACAGCGGGAGCGATATGCCGCCCGAAATGATAAAGGTACAGGAATCTTTTATTAAAATTTTAAGCGCAGGACAAAGCAATATAAAAAAAGAGATGAGTATAAAAGAGGCAAAAGAAGCGCTTAAAGCTGAAGCTGCCGATAAGATATTAAATAATGAAGCAATAAAAAGAGAGGCAATAAAAAGAGCGCGCGAAGAGGGAATAATATTTATAGACGAGATAGACAAAATCGCCGTTTCAAACGCATCTCAAGGCAGGCAAGACCCAAGCAAAGAGGGAGTTCAGCGCGATTTACTGCCGATAGTGGAAGGCTCTGCCGTTTCAACAAAACTTGGCTCAATAGACACGGACCATATTCTTTTTATCGCGGCGGGCGCATTTCATGTAAGCAAACCAAGCGACCTTATTCCCGAACTTCAGGGCAGATTTCCATTGAGAGTGGAACTCAATCCGCTTGACGAAAATACTCTTTACAAGATATTGACACAGCCGAAAAATTCGCTTCTGCGCCAATACAAAGCGCTGCTTTCAACTGAAGGCGTTGAACTTGCATTTGATGACGATGCGATAAAGGAGATAGCCAAAATTGCGCATATGGCAAATGAAAAAACCGAGGATATAGGTGCGCGAAGATTGCATACTATTATAGAAAAGGTTATTGAAGATATAAGTTTTAACGCGGATTTGCACAAAGGCGAAACGATACTTGTAAGCGCAAAACTCGTTCATGATAAACTTGATACGATAGTAGAAGACGAAGATACGGCGAGGTATATTTTGTGAGCGAACAAAGAGCCGGCTTCATCGCTGTAATAGGCAAACCAAATGCTGGCAAAAGTTCTCTTTTAAATTGGCTTGCAGATGAAAAGATAGCTTTGGTCTCCAAAAAAGCCAACGCAACAAGAAAAAGAGCTAACGTGATAGTCATGCATGGCTCTGTGCAATTTATATTTATAGATACTCCAGGCATTCATGAGAGCGAAAAGCTTTTGAATAAATTTATGCTTGAAGAAACATTGAAAGCTATGGGAGATGCGGATTTGATACTGTTTTTATCGCCCGCAACAGACTCTTTGCAAAGCTATAAAGATTTTTTATCCAAAAATCCAAAAACTCCTCATGTAGTGTTACTAACAAAATGCGACAAAATCGCTAACAGTCAGCTTTTAAAAAAACTGTCCGAATTTGAACCTTATAAATCATTTTTTCAAACAATTATACCTATATCCATAAAACATAAAAGTGCAAAAAATTATCTGTTGGACGAATTACAAAAATTTATCCCGGAACATCCTTATTTTTATGATCCTGAAATTATTAGTACGCAAATGATGAAAGAGATTTACGCCGAATACGTAAGAGAGGCTGTTTTTGAATTTGTCAGTGATGAAGTGCCGTACTCTTCTCATGTAATTATAGACAAAATTGAAGAGAGTGAAAAACTTGATAAAATATATGCAAATATTATAGTAGAAAAAGAGAGTCAAAAAAATATACTCATTGGTGAAAGCGGAAAAACGATAAAAAAGATAGGAATTTATTCCAGAAAAAACATAGAAAAACTAACTAACAGAAAAATTTTTATCAAAATATCTGTCAATTGCAGTAAAAAATGGACAAAAAACGAAAAAATATTAACTAAATTAGGATTTTATGAATAAAAAAAGCATTTTTTATGATACAATACGTTTTGTAAGTCTTAAGGATGGGTATTAATGGCAAAGTCAAAAAAAGAAAAAGTCAAAAATTCTGCTACGTCTATTATTACAATAGATCCATATTCTGCTACCTCTTACAAATTTAGTTCTAATGAAATAGTAGAAAGTAATGCTGTTAAGGTATGTCGTGATAAAAATAAATCGAAATGATCATTTGCACATTCTTTCCATTTGGTAAAAATAAAATTTCGTAAATTATC
>JAISNG010000134.1 GCA_031276365.1 Campylobacteraceae bacterium
TACGGCGTTTGAACAAAAACTACTCTTTTAGCAGTAAAAAAAAGTGTCGGCATAATAAATAAATCCTCAAAATAAACGCCTTTGTAAAATCTCAAATCCTTAAACAGCGCGGCTTTGTAAAATTTATTGCACGTCATATTTGAGTACTTATCCATCAATATCATATATCTAATCTCATCAATACTCAAATTATCCGCACTCTCTTTTTGGGAAACCATCACATCATTATAATCCGTAATATAATAAGCATGCACCACAATATCCGCCGTGTTTTTTTGCGCGATACCAACCAAATCCTCATATGTGTTTTGGGCTATATAATCATCAGAATCCACAAATGCTATATACTCGCCTTTTGCTATGTCAAGTCCCGCATTTCTGGCGTCGCTCAAACCGCGGTTTTGTTTATGTATGACTTTTATCCTTTTCTCTTTTGCGGCGTATCCATCGCAAATTTTTCCACTATTATCGGGAGAGTCGTCATCTATCAAACTGATTTCCAGATTTTTATATGTTTGATTTATGATTGAGTTTAAACACTTCTCAAGATATGGTTCAACATTATAAATCGGCACAATAACAGATACAAGCGGTATATTCATCAAATATCCTTATGAAAAATCTTATTTTACAATATTTTTCAACATTTTCTCCGCAGCATTCACCACTTGCTCTACCGTAAGCCTTTTCATGCATTGCAAATCGGCGCATGTATGTTTCATACCCTTTCCACAGCCAAGACATTGAGGATCGGCTCTGACAATAATCGCGTTTTTCGTATATGGTCCGTAAAGTTTAGGATTTGACGGTCCATACATGGCGATAATCGGTACTTTTTGACTAATAGCCACATGCATAGGTCCGCTGTCATTTGTTATGATAAGCGAACAACGTCTCATCGCCGCGCTTAGTGTTCCTATACTAAAAGCGCCTGTGGCTATGATGGGCGAGGATTTCATATATTCCACCGCCTCTTCCACTATCTGTTTGTCCATCTCTCCGCCAAAAAATACTATCTTGTACCCTTCCGCGCAAAGTATGTCGGCAACTTTCGCAAAACGTTCGCTTGCCCAGCGTTTCGTTACAACCGCACTGCCTATATTAAATCCGATAATCTTATCATCGCTTGTTACGCCGTTTGCACGCCAAAAATCATCTGCTTCCTTGAAATGCGTATTTGAAGGGAAAATCTCAAGCCCGTTATTGTCAATGTTTTTCACGCCAAGCTCTTTTAACACCTGCAGATACATATCTGCCGCATGTAAGGTTCTGTCAAGTTTTATGTGCTTATCCCACCGCCATCTAAAAAGCGTATGCGATGTTCCCGTGCGAAAAGCTGTCTTTGTAAATGCGCAGATAAAAGAGCATCTTTCATTGGGATGCAGATTTATGACTATGTCAAAATTTTGCGCGCTCAAGTCCTGCGCGCATTTCATGAGCGCTGATATTTTGTTGTCGCACCCTTTTTTGTCTATGGTCATCACTTGATTGAGATTTGGGTTAAACAACACCACATCTTTTAACTTGTCATCTACAAGCATCGTTATATGCGCGTTCGGAGCAGCAATTCTTAAAGCATGGATAAAAGGCGTTACCAGTATCAAATCGCCAAGATGCATCAAAAATGTTACTAAAATCTTTTTATTGTCAAACATCAATCTTCTCTTTAAAAATCTTATACACCATCTGCGGAGTTATCTCGCGCATACAACGCCAATCGCCGCAGCTTTTTTTCAAACAGCCCGTACATGATACGGGCGAGACGATAACCGAAGCGTTTTCGTTGGCATAAGGTCCTGTTCTATCACTCAATGTCGGTCCGTAAAGAGCCGCAAGAGGCTTTTTAAAAGCGGTCGCTATATGCAACGGTCCCGTGTCCGCGCTCACAAAAAAGGTGCAGTTTTTAATCAAAACGGCAAGCTCTTTAAGAGTTGTTTTGCCCGTCAAGTCAATGATTTTTTCATTTTGTGTGCGTATAGCCTCGCCTTTGCCTTTTTCGGCGGCGCCTCCTGCTAAAACGACAAAAAAACCCTCTTGTGTCATCATCTGCGCCAATTTTGCAAAATGCTCCGTAAGCCACTCTTTCGTCTGCCATCTTGCGCCCACAGCAAAAACGACATATCTGCCTTCAATTTTCAGTTTCTCTTTGAGGCTTATTTGGGCTTCAAGTAAATCAGGTATGGGAAAAACTATCGTTTTAACGTCCGCTCCCAAAAATCTCGCAACGTCAAGATACCGCTCTATCACGTGCGCATTTTTGTTTTCGCCGCAAATAGGCTTGCTGACAAAGAAACTAAACTCTCTCATTTCACAATATCCGATGCGCGTTTTGCAGCCGCTTATCGCCGCCAAAATAGCGCTTTTAAAGAGTCCTTGCATATCAATCACCAAGTCAAATTTCTTGTCATGAAGCGTGCGGCGCATATTAAAAAAGTGTTTTACCTTTTTAAACAAAGAGAGTTTTTTGAAAGCCTCCTTGTCAAATAAAACCACCTCATCAATTATTGGTTTTTGCGGTATGAAATCGGCAAATTGCGGATGAACGAGCCATGTGATTTTAGCCTTGGTAAAACGCGACCGAAGCGCGGCAGCAAAGGGCAGAGTGTGTAAAACATCACCCAAAGAGCTCATCTTGATAATAAGGATATTTTTGTATTCCATGTATAAATTTTTCCAGACGTAAAGCTAAAAGCTTATTATTAAATATTTTTATATACAATACCAAAGTTCAAATACTACCATAAATTTTTTAAGGATTCTTGATGATAAAAAAATGCCTTTTCCCAGCCGCTGGCTACGGGACAAGATTTTTACCAGCTACAAAATCCCTGCCCAAAGAGATGCTGCCCATCATAACAAAACCGCTTATACATTACGGCGTGGAAGAGGCTATGGAAGCTGGTATTCGTAACATAGCGATAGTAACGGGACGCGGCAAAAGAGCGCTTGAGGATTATTTTGACATAAGTTACGAACTTGAGCATCAGATAAAAGGCTCGTCCAAAGAACCGCTTTTGAAAGAGATTAGACATATTCAAAACTCCTGTGTTTTCACATACATAAGACAAAAAGAGATGAGAGGACTTGGAGATGCGATATTAAAAGGCAAACCGCTGATTGGCAGCGAACCGTTTGCCGTAATACTCTCCGATGATTTATGCATAAATGAAAATGACGGGGTGCTGAAACAGATGACAAAAGTCTATAATAAATATCGATGCTCCGTTGTAGCCGTCATGGAAGTGCCGCAGAACGAAACGCACAAATACGGTATCATCAAACCAAATGAGCAAAACGGAAATATCATCAAAATAGCCGACATGGTTGAAAAACCTTCAAACGAAAATGCGCCGTCAAATCTCGCGATTATCGGACGATATATCCTGACACCAGATATATTTGATATTTTGCGCTCCATAAAAGCCGGTGTCAACGGCGAGCTTCAGATAACGGACGCTTTGAGAATGCAAGCCAAAGAGGGGAAAGTTTTGGGATACAAGTTTGACGGTGTGAGATTTGACTGCGGCAGTATAGAAGGTTTTGTAAAAGCGACAAACCACATGTATGAGAAGCTGTAAATCACCGTTGCTGTTACGGATATGTTAATGTTTATCGTTAAAATACGTTATTTTTCAAAAGGCTAAATATGACTATTAGAGATATTCAGAGATTTTCCGAGATTCGTTATCAGGCAAGAGCCTATTTGTGCTATCTGTTTACAAGAAATATTCACAACAATATGCCCTCGCCTCAGCTTGAAAATATATTGGTTCAGCTTGACAAAATCGCTCATGAAGTTGATAACTTTGAAGCTTTGTACGTGCTGGATGCAAAAGGCGAGCAGATTATTGACAATATCTCCAAAAATTCCAAGTTTGCCATAGGTAAAGGTATAAACAGAGGCAGTAAGGCTTATTATTACCGCGCTGTCAAAGAGAAGCGATGCGTTTTGACAGACCCATACCCTTCAAGCTTGACAAACAACCTCTCAGTAACGGCAAGTTTTCCTCTGTATGACGATAAAAACGAGCTTTGTTACATAATCTGCATTGACATTTCGCTTGAGGATATTTTAAAAATTTCAAACATAAGTGCGCTTGATAATTTTTTCGGATATTTTTCAAAAATCATCTACACTATGTTTGCCATAGCCCTGCTTTTGGTCTCTTCGGTGGTATTTTTTAACGGAATAGAAAATTTTCTCTCCAGCGGCTTTAATCTGGCCGCCATAAATATAGAGGAGATGTTTAAAGCAACGATACTTTTGACGCTCTCTCTTGCCATTTTTGATTTGGTCAAAACTATCTTTGAAGAGGAGGTTTTAGGGCACAGTAAAAAGGTCAAAAACGGCGGAATACATAAAACCATGGTAAGATTTTTAGGCTCTATAGTCATAGCGCTTGCGATTGAGGCTTTGATGCTTGTATTTAAATTTGCCGCAAAAGAGGAAACCGCCAATATCGTATATGCAGTCTGTCTGCTTGGCGGAGTAACGATGCTTTTGATTGGACTGTCCGTATATCTGTATCTTGTAAATGCGAAAAAGAGAAAACAATGATAGGTATTATTGACTACAAAATGGGAAACTTGCAAAGCGTGATAAATGCCGTAAAAAAAGTCGGCTGCGAGGCTACTTTGGTAAAAGAACCAAAAGAGCTTAAAAACTACAAAAAGGCGATTTTGCCAGGAGTCGGCGCTTTTGGCGATGCGATGAAATTTTTAAATCAAAGCGGTATGAGCGAAGCGGTAAAGGAGTTTGCAAGCGAGGGCAAAGCGCTGCTTGGCATCTGTCTTGGCATGCAGCTGTTATTTAAAAAAAGCTTTGAATTTGGAGAGCATAACGGGCTTGGTCTTATAGACGGCAAAGTGGTGATGTTTGATAAAAACAGATTTGATACGCCTTTGAAAGTGCCCCATGTAGGCTGGAACTCTTTGAAAATAAGGCAGGGAAATCCGCTTTTGAAAGAGATTGGGGACGGAACATATCTCTATTTTGTACATAGTTTTCATGTAGAAACAGATGAAAAATATATCAATGCGCTTACGCATTACGGATATGATTTTGCAAGCGTCGTTCAAAAAGACAATATCTTCGGTTTTCAACCGCACCCTGAAAAGTCGCATGAAAACGGACTTAAAATATATAAAAACTTCACGGAATTCTAATATGCAAATACTCCCTGCTATCGATTTAAAAGACGGATTGGCCGTAAGACTCAGCAAAGGTTTGATGCAAAGCGCAAAAATCTACTCCCATGCTCCATGGGAGCTGGCAGGCGAATTTGAAAAAGCGGGCGCAAAGTGGCTTCATCTTGTGGATTTGAATGGTGCATTTGCAGGCGAGCCGAAAAATCTGGAAGTGATACAAAAAATCCGAAATACAACCGATTTGAAAATAGAGCTTGGCGGCGGCATAAGGGACGAAGAAAACATTAAAAGGTACCTTGACATGGGGATAGATAGGATAATCTTAGGCTCAATCGCACTGAAAAATCCCAAATTTGTAGAAGATATGAGCAAAAAATACACAATCGCCGTAGGAATTGATGCGATTGACGGCTTTGCGGCGGTTGAGGGCTGGGCGCATACTTCAAATATCAAAGCTTCCGTTTTAGCCCAAAAATTCGCAAACGTCGGCGTAAGCGCTATCATCTGCACGGATGTCGGCAAAGACGGTATGCTTAGCGGCGTGAATGTGGAGTTTACGCTTGAGATTGCAAATGCTTCAAACATTCCCACGATAGCAAGCGGCGGCGTAAGAGATATGAACGATATAAACGCGCTTTTGGAAACCAAAAAGATAGAGGGCGTCATCGTCGGCAAGGCGTATTATGAGGGCACGATAAATTTAAAAGAGGCGTTTTCGTGCGTTTTGTAAGGCATATACAAACTATTTTTGGCTAAAATAGACCTCATTTATAAAAAATAGTGAATAAAATTGAGGTTTTGATGAGTGAAAATTATTTTGAATTGACTGTCTGCCCCTCTTCACATATGGAGATTTTCAGCGATTTTTTACTCTCATTTACAAGCGCACTTGAGGAGAAAGATAAAACTTTGATATTAAGAAGCGAAGAGCCTTTGGATGCGGTGATTTTGGGCATAAATGAGTTTGCAAAAAAACTGTCCGAAAAGTTATCATGTGAAATAACCGTCAAGACATTTTTAACGGAAAAGCAAAACGAAGATTGGATAAAAAAATACCAAGAGAGTATACAGCCCGTAGAAATCGGCGCTTTTTATATCCGTCCGAGTTGGGAAAAGCCAAAAAACGGTCTTATAGACATCGTTATCAATCCCGCTTTGGCGTTTGGCTCAGGTCATCATGAAAGCACTTACGGCTGCTTGCTCATGACGCAAAGATATATCAACATCGGCAGTAGAATGCTTGATGTGGGAACAGGAAGCGGCATTTTAGCAATAGCGGCTTCAAAACTGGGCGCAATAGCCGATATTTGCGATACCGACGAACAGGCTTTGGATGCGGCGAAAGAGAATTTTTCCAAAAACGGCGTAAAGTATAAAAACGCATGGCTTGGTTCCGCAAGAGAAGCGCAATATCACGCAAACAACATAAAATACAACATTGTAGCCGCAAATATTGTAGCCGACGTGCTTTTAATGATAGAGAAAGATTTGATAAAGAGACTATTTTCCGATGGTATTTTGATACTTTCAGGAATCTTGGATAAATATGAGGAACGCATCAAATCATCATACGGCTCCTTGACGCTCATTGATGAATTTGCCGCAAACGAGTGGCGCACATTAGTTTATAAAAGGTGATATATGGAACAAAACAACAACCAGCCGCAAAACAATAACAATAATTTTTTCAACAAAAATCCACTGTTCGTGTTCGCACTGTTTTCAATAGTAGTGATATTTATTTTCAAGACTTTTGTTACTCCCTCTTCGGATATGGGAGAGGTCGCAAATGTCAATGCGCAGACTAAAAATGTCGCTTATTATGAGATAAAGGAGCTTATCAAAAAAGATAAGATAGAGAGCGTAAGTATCAGCGATGAGACGATAATAGCCGTCTCAAAAGATGCTCCAAAAACAAAATACATCGCTCAAAGAGTCGGCGAAGACGCAGCTTTCATACCGCTTCTGGAGGAGAAAAATATAACTTACGGAGGGCATAAGGAGTCAAAGTGGTTTACTAACGCACTCTCATGGATGTTTTATCTGTTTATATTTTTTGCGCTTTGGATGTTTGTCGTCAATCGCATGCAAAAAAATATGGGCAGCGGAATTCTTGGCAGCGGCAACAGCAAAAAACTTGTAAATTCTGAAAAACCTAAAGTCAAATTTTCCGATGTAGCAGGCGTTGAAGAGGCAAAAGAGGAAGTTGTGGAGATAGTTGATTTTCTGCGCCATCCAGACAGATACATAAGGCTCGGCGCAAAAATCCCAAAAGGCGTACTGCTTGTAGGACCTCCTGGTACTGGCAAAACACTGTTGGCAAAAGCTGTTGCAGGAGAGGCAGATGTGCCGTTTTTCTCGGTCTCTGGCTCAAGTTTTATAGAGATGTTTGTAGGCGTTGGAGCAAGCAGAGTAAGAGAACTGTTTAATAATGCAAAAAAAGAGGCGCCCGCTATCGTATTTATAGATGAGATAGACGCTATCGGCAAAAGCCGCGCCGCGGGTGGACAGCTTGGCGGAAATGACGAGAGAGAGCAGACGCTAAACCAGCTTTTAGCTGAAATGGACGGTTTTAGCTCAGACTCATCGCCTGTTATCGTTTTGGCGGCTACAAACAGACCCGAAGTACTTGATGCCGCACTGTTAAGACCAGGACGCTTTGACAGACAAGTCGTTGTGGATAGACCTGATTTTCAAGGCAGAGTGGCGATTTTAAAAGTGCATATAAAAGATTTGAAAATAGCCAAAGATGTGGATTTGGAAGAGATAGCAAGACTTACGGTAGGATTTGCGGGCGCGGATTTGGCAAATATCATAAATGAAGCCGCACTTCTTGCAGGACGTGAAACAAAAGAGCAGGTAGAACAAAAGGACTTTTTGGAAGCTTTTGAGAGAGCGGCTATCGGCTTGAAGAAAAAAGGCAGAGCGATAAATCCAAAAGAGAAAAAGATAGTAGCTTACCATGAAAGCGGACACGCGCTTATAGGAGAATTGACCAAAGGCTCTACGAAAACAACAAAAGTTACCATCGTGCCGCGCGGTATTGGTGCGCTTGGATACTCTATGAATACGCCTGAAGAAAATCGCTATTTGTACCAACAGCACGAACTTATTGCAGAAATTGATGTGCTCTTGGCAGGACGCGCGGCTGAAAAAGTCTTTTTAAACGAAATCTCCAGCGGCGCATCAAACGACCTTGAAAGAGCTACGGGTATCTTAAAGGCAATGATTAGCATGTACGGTATGAGCGAAGTTGCTGGACTGATGGTATTAGAAAGAAAGACAAATCTCTTTTTAAACGGCGGACAGACTATCAAGGATTACAGTGAAAAAACTGCCGAAGCGATAGATAAGTTCATTAAAGAAAAACTTGACGAACGTTTCAGTATTGTCATAAAAATACTTGAAGAGTACAAAGTCGCGATAGAAAATACCGTCAAAGCGCTGTACGACAAGGAAACGCTGGACGGCGAAGAGTTAAGGCAGATAATCAGGGATTTCGAAAAGGCTAACAATATGGCTACGCGAATACAAGTTGACATTGAAGCAAATGAGCAAAAAAGCGAAAATTTGCCAGACAAAAACGCTCCTGTGCAGGAAAATCCCGCTCCATGAAAAGCAAAATATATTTAATTTGTAAAGTCAAAAACGCTTTCATGAACAATCTTGCAAAATCCAAAAAGGCTCTTGCATGAACGGTTCATTTACTACAACGCAAATCATCTCCAAAGAGGGCTGGTGCGGCATAATCACGGCATTTGTGCTATTTTTGCTCGCCGTATGGATGGATTTTGCAGTAGTTTTTATGTTTTTTGTGCTGTTTTTTTTGCTATTTATCTACAGAAATCCTGAAAGAATCGCAGCAGAAGATGACCCTTTGGCGATAATAGCGCCAATTGACGGAAAAATCACCGCTGTAAAGAGTATAGAGACAAAAGACGGTAAATTTTTATATGCAAGTATTCGTTCACTGCCGTTTGATGTAAGCATAATACGTTCAAGCGTTTCTGCAAAACTGATAAATACAAAAATAACTCATGGACTATTCTTGCCGCCGCACAAAAAAGAGGCGAAAAGCCTGAACGAACGGCTTGAGATAAATTGTACATTTTATAATTTGCCGTTTTCAATGCGCATTATAGCGGGCGTATTTGCACGAAAAATCCATTTTGCAAAAAGCAAGGGATTTTTAAAATCTGGAGAGAGGATAGCCTTTGTAACAGACGGCATAGTGGAGCTGTTTTTGCCATATGACTCAAGGTTAAAGCTCTCAATAGGAGATTATGTCAAGGGCGGCGAAAGCGTCATCGGATATTTTTCTTATAAAATTTGAAAGTTTAAAACAGGAGCGGGAAAACCTGCCGTTCAAGTTAGCTGTTCTTAAAAAAACGGTCAAAGTTAAAACCGCAGCGAGAACGTCAAGTTCGAAAACCATTATGCGCTAAAGCGGCTTAACAGATTTTCTTGATTTTGGAAAATTTCAAGAGTAAATTAAAAAGGATTAACATGGAAAACGAAACAAAAAATGGAAAACTCTATTTTAACTACCTGCTGCCAAATCTTTTTACCGCCGTGAGCGCATTTTTGGGAATTGCTTCAATCGTAGCGTCATCGCAGGGCAATTTCAACAAAGCGGCTTTTTACATTATGCTGGCGCTCATTTGCGACGGACTTGACGGCAGAGTAGCGCGTCTTACAAAAACAACAAGCAAATTCGGCGTAGAATTTGATTCGCTTGCAGACGTGATAGCATTCGGCGCAGCTCCAGCTATGTTTTTTTACTTTAGCACAGGATACGATTACGGTAGAGTCGGGGTATTGCTTGCCGCTATTTACACAGTTTTCGGCGCGATAAGGCTTGCAAGATTTAACGTCATGAGCCCATCTTCCGAACCTTCCGTATTTATAGGTCTGCCCATACCAACAGCGGCTGTTTTGGT
>JAISNG010000060.1 GCA_031276365.1 Campylobacteraceae bacterium
TTTTATATCCTTTGCTCTTTTTAATGCCAAATCAATCTCATTCTTTGGCGTCTTTTGCGACTTTTTGATAAAACCGTTAAGTAAAATCATATATCCACTCATTACGACAAAGATAACCCTTGCTATTTTTCCATCAGATATACTGCTCCTAACTTCATACAATTTACCTTCTAATTTTCTACATACAGGCATACCGATAGGAAAGCCGTACTCTACTGTCTTAATATCTTCGCCAATCTTTTTTCTATCAATCTTGTCTAAAGAGTATAACCTCTCTTGGACAGGCTTTTTGCCGTTTTCGGTTTCGTAAAATAGAGCGGTAATCTTTTTCGTCGGTTATTGTATCAAAAATGATACATAAAGTCAAGAAAAAAGATAAAAAAGATAAAAAATTGAGATTTTTGCAATAAGGATACAAGAGTTAAAAAGTGTGCCAAAAAGTGTGCCAAAAAAGACGAAAAATACCAAGTTCAACCGTACAGTTTAGCTGTTTTTAGCTTGTTTTTGTAATAAAATTAAGGCTGGCAGTGTTGAGGTCAGGGGTTCGAACCCCCTACACTCCACCATACAAAAATTCACTAACCTTAAACTCCATGATATTTTTACATGACTTCGGCAGCCAAAATATTAATCTATTTGCGCTAAAATTATAAAAAAATCAGGACAGATATGATGAAAAAATTGATTGCTGCGGTTTTTGTATTAGTTGGTGTTGTATTGTCTGGCTGTGCGAATATCTCTGCCGATAACGACATTGATGTTGGCGGACATGTTAGTTACGAATATCAAAAATCATTTTAGACTTTCAAAAGACTGTTTTTATCGTGGCTTATGTGCGTGTAAACACACTTTTTACATAAAGATAAAAGCGAAAAAATATTCCGATATTATAGCCGAATGTAATATTTTGCGTATATAATTTTTGACAGGTTATTTTAAATTTGCAACAAGCTGTGTAGAGAGCAGATAAAATCATCTCCGCCGAACATTTGGGTTAAGAGCGATTGTTTTAGTTTCGCTCTATCTCTTCCAGTGCGCTTTTTTGTAAAAATGCCGAACGGCTGATGTGCAAAGGCGCAATGTAAGCGTCTATTTTTTTAAGGGCTGCGGCATTTACGGAGATGTTTATTCTCACAGCTTTTTCATGTTCGTTTGGTTCAGTGATATGCTGTTTTTTTTCAATTGCGGATTTGATATACTCTACAAAAGCTTCTCTTACGCTGTATATCGCTTCGCTTGCACTTTCGCCTTCTGCTGTTACGACCTTGAAGTCTCTATAGTGCGCAACCCAATTGTTTCTATCATCTTTTTTTGTTCTTTTGATGACTATTTCATAATCCAAGTCCATGTAATAACTTAAATCTTTTTGCATTACCAGCCCCTTTCAGCAGTCTATACACAAATCATACATAAAATAAGATTAATTATTTATAAAGAATCGTATTTTGTAAGCTCATTGTTTATCATTATACTACGCAATAGATTGACATACTGCTCACGTGTCTGCGAATAGTTGAGCATTTTTGAACTTGCGGTAAGCCCGTCAAATTCATCTCCAAGCAAAAAACGCAGACTTCTGAAGTCTTCATATGCGTTGTTGCGGTTGAGATTTAGCATATAAGAGTTTACAGACTCTTGTACAGAGCCAAAAACCCTAATCTTATGCGTTTTCCCATCTTCTCTTTGTGTGGGCACAAGACCGTTTGTTGTGCTGTACGTCCACTGTCCGAATGCATTTTTAGCCTCTTTGAAAAATCTGCTTTTGCCCCAGCCTGTTTCTACAGCTGCCTGCGTAAGAGCCAACGATATTGGAACGGGTGCCACTTTTGCCTTGAAAGCTTTTGCGTCCTGAATGGAGCTTATATTATATTTTTTCGCCAAAGCATAAATAACCTCCAGCGTTTTGTTGTCAACAGACTCCAAATTTCCGCTGTTTTGAAAAGCTTCAAAAAAATCGTCAATAATTTTGCGTTCCAAAGCGATATTTTCATTAGCCTTTTTGATAAGCGGCAGCATACGCGTTATAAACTCTTTTTTTTGAGATATGCTGTTTTTTATCTTGAAAAAATCTTCCGTAAATGTTTCTGCGCCAAGTATCGTGAATCCAAAAGCGCACAACAATAGTAGTTTAGCTGCAAATTTCATCTATTTCCTCGTTAAAATTAAGATTTGCTGTAAATATAAATTTTACTCTTCCTTTGAATACTATTTTTTCTCCTTTCATACATAAAAAGAGAGGCTCTTTGCTTTTTGGTATTACGCTCACTTTGCGTGCCGCAAGACCCAAATTAAAAGCCGTGAAAAATGCCGCCGCCATGCCTGTTCCGCAGGCGAGAGTTTCATCTTCCACACCGCGTTCATAAGTGCGCACAAACAGCCTGTTAGGGTTTTCAATAGTCATAAAATTTACATTTGCATTGCAATTATAGCGTATTTTTTGCGCAATGTCCAAATCAAACATATTGTAATCATTAACAATTGTTACTACATGCGGCACTCCTGTATCGTATGAATGCCATGTAAAGCCGAATTTTTCGAATGATTCGGAGATTTTTTTCGGTTTTGTCAGCTCTACTTCCGCGATATCTCCGTCAACTTTTGCGTTTATAACGCCCGCACCAGTTAAAAAACGCATGGATTTTGGCGCGATGTTATTGACAAACGCGTAATGAGCGCATGCTCTTGAACCGTTGCCGCACATGGAAGCAGTACTGCCGTCGCTGTTGTAAAACTGCCATTCAAAATCGTATCTGCTGTTTGGCGTCAATACAATCAATCCGTCCGCGCCCACGCCTTCATGCCTGTTGCAGAGTATTCGGGCTAATTTTGAACGGTCTTTCTTCTCTTTAGAGGCAAATATTATAAAATCATTTCCGTTCGCGCTATATTTGCTTACTTGCATATTTTTCCTTTAAAAAATTTATAAATTTTTCAACCTCTTTTTGCAGATGCGCCAAATCTTTGGAGTTGTCTATCACGATATCAGCCATTGCTTTTTTCTGCTCAATATCAATCTGTGCTACAAGCCTTGTTTCGGCTTCCTCTTTACTTAGTCTGTCTCTTTGCATCATACGTTTTATCTGCTCATTTTTAGGCGTATAAACAACCGCACAAAGCGCACTTTTATAAACTCCTTTCTTTTCAAAAAAAAGAGGAATATCCACGATAAAGAGCTTATTTTGTTTTTTAAACTGCGTGGCTTTTTGCTCTATCGCTTTATATATGTCATCATGTAATATCCGCTCCAAAGCCTCCATCTTTTTTTTATCGTTAAAAACCAGCGCTCCTAGTTTTTTTCTTTGAACTCTGCCATCTTCTATAAATTCATCTCCAAAAATCTCCGCGATTTTATCGGCTTTTTTGTCCAGTATCTCATGTGCTGTCTTATCGGCGTCTATGAGTTCAAAACCATGTTCAAGCGCTATTTTGCCGACACTGCTTTTGCCGCTTGCTATGCCGCCTGTGAGTACGATATACTTCATGAGTGTCCGTCGCGCCTTTTTTCGGGAAAAATTTATACGGATTTTATCATTTTTTCGCTAAAATCGCTACATTTTTGAGGAATAATTTATGAATGAAACAATCAGTTATAAAGAAGCAGGCGTAGATATAGACGCGGGTAATAAATTTGTAGAAAACATAAAACCGATAGTCAAATCCACATTTAACAAAAATGTTATTGGCGGCATAGGTTCGTTTACAGGCGCGTATGAATTGCCTGACGGATATAAAAAACCAGTTATCTTAAGTACGACGGACGGTGTAGGAACGAAGCTGCGGCTTGCTATAGAATCAAAAAAACTTGACACAGTCGGCATAGATCTTGTGGCAATGTGTGTAAATGATTTGATATGCAACTTTGCAACGCCAATGGTTTTTTTGGATTATTACGCAACGGGAAAATTGGACATTGAAGCGTCTTTGGAAATTGTAAAGGGTATTGCGCAAGGTTGTGTACGGGCTGAAACGGCTCTTATTGGCGGTGAAACTGCCGAAATGCCTGGCATGTATCATGGAGACGATTTTGATTTGGCAGGATTTGCGGTTGGCGTAGCCGAAAAAGATGAGATAGACAGAAACACAAAAATAAAAACAGGAGATGTTCTTGTTGCACTTCCAAGTTCAGGCATTCACTCTAACGGCTACTCTTTGGTGCGAAAGATATTTTTTGACAAATTGAAGATGAAACTTGACGAACCGTTTGGTGAAAATACACTTATAGAAACTCTACTTGAACCTACACGCATATATGTGAAAACGTTTAAATTGCTAAAGCCGTATATTAACGCACTTGCGCATATTACGGGCGGCGGTATTGTGGAAAATCTGCCGCGCGTTTTGCCTTTAGGCATGCAAGCAAGAGTTTATAAAAGCAATATAAAAACTCTGCCTGTGTTTGAATTTTTGAGAAAATATGTGAGCGAAGAGGAGATGTACCGCACGTTTAACATGGGTGTTGGCATGGTTTTGGTGGTAAATCCTTTGAATATAGATACGGTACTTGCTCAAACAGACGGATATGTTATAGGCGAGATTTCGGGCGGCGAGCATAAAGTGCTGATGATTTAGGACATGAGAGTTTTTTTGTTGTGTATATTTATGTTTGCACTTGCTGCCGATAACAGTTCGGACAATTTGACAAAAGCGCTCTATTCGGATAACTTAAGCTTAGGCGTTATTGACCAGCAGGGTATTTTTTTTAAAAAATATCCGACATTGGAACAGAACAATGAGAGTTTTATGAGTTTTAGGACAGGAGCGTTTCGCTTTACGGGAGTTGGGATCTTGGAGTCCAACCACAATCCAACGCTTATAGATGTCAAAGACCCTGCTTTTATGTTCAATATAAAACTAAGCGGCGATAATTTGGAAATTGGCGGCGGCATAAGAGATTTGAATATCGGCGACTGGACTGATATCATGAGTGAAACTGTAAGCAAAAAAGAGAAAAAGTAGATATAAAATGTGTATAAAAATTGATACAACAGGCAAATTATGAGAGAGAATAAGACATTATGGCTGATAATGTTCTTTGCATGGGTTGTTGCCCTCAGCGCGACGTTAGGAAGTCTCTTCTTCAGTCAGATAATGGGTTTTCCTCCATGTACGATGTGTTGGTATCAGCGGATATGCATGTATCCTTTGGTCGTTATATTTTTAATAGGACTTGTCAAGTATGACAAAAATGCCGTTCTTTATGCCGCGCCTCTTGCCGTCATAGGCTGGGGCTGGGCGTTTTATCATACGCTTTTGATACTTGATATTATTACAGAAGAGATTGCCCCGTGTATGCTTGGCATTCCGTGCTCTACGAGATATTTGGATTGGTTTGGATTTTTGGATATACCGATGCTCTCTTTGGCGGCATTTACGCTGATAGGCATCAGTCTGATAATTTTTTATAAAAAGGCTTAAAGATGAACACAAAAGCTCTCATGTCATCGGCGTTGATTATTTTACTCCTGCTTTTTAGCATGGGTATATATTTTTACAACTCTCATAAGGCGGGCGGAAACAAAACAGAGTTGGATTCGGTTTTGATACGCGAACACTCTTACATTTTGGGCGATGAAAATGCGAAAGTTACCGTTGTGGAGTTTTTTGACCCCGCGTGTCCTGCATGCGTTGCGAAAGCTCCTGCTGTGGCAAGACTGCCCGAACTTTACAATTCTCAAGTGCGTGTAGTTTACCGCTCTTTAGCTCTTCATAACGGTTCGGAAGTGATACTTTCATTGATGGAAGCGGCAAAAGTTCAAGGCAAATATAAAGAGGCGTCAGCGGCTTTTAACGCGTATTATGGGAGCTGGTTTTCAAATAATCAAGTAAACTCCTTTATTGCTTGGAATGTGCTGGAGAGAACAGGTACGGATATGGAAAAGGTACGCACTTTTTTAGATGAAAATCAATCTGCGATAGATAGTATGCTTCGTCAAAATATGGAAGATGCTACAGCTCTTGGCGTAAATGCTACTCCGACCTTTTTTGTAAACGGTGTAAAAGTAGAGCAAAACGAACTTATCAGGACGATTGAAAATGAAATCATCAAGGCAAACGGGAGCGAGAAGTGAAAATCATATCCGTAACACTGCTGATAGCTGCTCTTTTGATGGGCGCGGCAGCTTATTGGTATAACACCAAAACAGATGAAAAGATATCTGCAAAACATGAACTACTTGTACGCGACTACTCGCTTTGGTATGGAGCGAGCGACGCTAAAGTTGTTTTGGTAGAGTTTTTTGACCCTGCATGCGGAACATGCGCGCAATTTTATCCGCTTGTAAAAAATTTGCTTAAAACATATGACGGCAAACTCAAAGTTGTATATAGATATGCTCCGCTTCATAAAAATTCGGATGTCATAGTTGCTTTGCTGGAGGCTTTAAGAGGAGAGGAGAAGTTTGAAAAGGCTTTGGAGATACTGTTTGCGAATCAAAATATATGGGTGATAAACCATACGTCAAATTTAGAACTTGCCGTGTCCTTGCTAAGATCAAACGGTGATATAAACAGAGCTTTGAATGACATGAACAGCGAAGAGGTATTAAAGCGCGTTCATCAGGATATTGCAGACGCCAATGTTCTTGGCGCAACCAAGACGCCAGCATTTTTTGTAAATGGCAGAGGGCTTGAAAAATTCGGCTACAACGAACTCGTAAAACTTATAGAAGAAGAGATAAAAAAGGCGTATTAAAACTTGCATGTATTTTGGCGCGGGCGGTATTGCCAAAATTCACAAACGTTATATTGAAATACGTAAGGCTATGTCAAGGTAAAACAGTGTGCCCACGCCATAAATCAATACAAGGGTTGTATTTAAATTGTGTTGGAAATTAAAAGGCTAAAAATACGCCAGTTTATGAACTATCACAAGAATGGGACGACATAGGTGAAGAGTTTATATTCATCAACAAAACTATCGGGCGCGGAGTTATGGGCACAACAAAAACAGGCAAAACCCGTAAAATACCTATCTATGAATGCCTTAGACCATACATAGACAGCCAAAGAAAAATAAGAAAAACAGGACGGCTGTTTCCTTATGTGCAGGGCGCGCAAAATCTATCGTATAGATGGCGTAAGCTGCAAGAAAAGTGCAGTATGAAAAGTATGATATTATATATCAAGCGCGGCGCACGTTTGTCATTAGTACGCTCGATTCGGGCATAAAAATAAGCGAGTTATGCTATATATTGGGGCATTCAAGCCCTGCGATGATATACAAACATTATGCGAGATATATATGGCCAAAAAAAGCCGTCAAGAACTTTATGCAAAATCACCTTATCATCAGGGCTTAAGAGTTTGTCAAGCGTTTCACGGCGTTTAGCGGCTTGAGAGTATATCTGTCTTGTTGCATTTCTGAAGTCCTCTACCATAGAACTTATATCATCCATCGTTTTAGAAACGGTTACAAACCCGTCTCCAAGCACCTCTCTAAGCGCGGGAGCTTTATAGCTTGCTAAATCCATAATCTTGCTGTCGCCCGTTCTTATCAACCCGCCAATCTTATCAAAAAGGTTATCAACTTGATTTTGATACCAAGTCTGTGGTATAATTTCGTTATTCGGCAACTGAGAGTCGTTTTGGACGTGAAGCTTCGGGGCGGTTTTGCCTGCATCGTGTAGCATCGGCGTTGCCGAATTAACATCTACAAACTTTAAAGTCTGTCCGCTTAATATACTCTCGTCAGGTCTTGTCAAAGAGCTTTTATACATATTAAAAAAAGCAAGTGTTTTACGTTTTATTCGTATCTCTTCAACAACATACACTTTATCATCATATTTTTTTACATACGTTAAAGCTTTTTGTCCTCTATTTGTAAA
>JAISNG010000124.1 GCA_031276365.1 Campylobacteraceae bacterium
GATATTCTTAAAGATTCCGCTTATCGCTTAACGCAATTTAGCGACGAGCAGATACAAAATATAGAAAAAGAGGTTATCGTCCGCAACGCGAAAGATAAAGAAACTTACCACATCGTCTGTCCCAATCGCAAATCCACCAATTTCGCCATTCCAGCGCCCTCTCCCGTCATTCTGCACGAAGACGCCTAATCGCAAATCCTACAATCGCAAAGTCGCCACCATTTCGTCATTCCCGCGTAGGCGGGAATCCAAAAAATTGCAAAACAATGATAAGCGCTTACGAAGGATATTTGATCCGCAATCGTCTTAAATGCTGGATTCCCGCCTACGCGGGAATGACAGAGAAGCAAGCGCAAACGAAGGTTGTGCAAGGGCGCAATCTTTTCGTTGCGAGGCATAACAAAAAGGCAATAGTGTTAATCTCTTGAGGCGATTACGAACTATTAAGCGAGCTAAGAAAAAACTTATCCGCAATTAATCAAGCAGTTCTACAGTTTAAAACAAAAGCGTGTCTTAAACGATGTTGGATTATTGGTTTATCATCACATTTTGCCATCCATCTAATTGCCTGACAGTCCCTCCTCTTCCAAATATTTCAGCATTTCGCAATCGCCCAGCTCGCACGCTTTACGCGCATCAGCCAAAGCGTGGTTGTAGTCTTTTAAAAGGGCGTAAACATTGGCGCGGTTAGAATAAGCATCCGTATAATCAGGCGCCAGCTCAATCGCGCGCGTAAGGTCTTCTGCGGCTTTATCATACCCTTCCAACATCGTATATACAAGCGCGCGGTTATTGTAAGCTTTTACAAATGCCGCGTCTATCTCTATTGTTTTGTCAAAGTCGTCAAGAGCCTTGTAAAACTCTCCCATGTAATAATACGTAAATCCGCGGTTAGAATAAGCATCCGTATAATCAGGCGCCAGCTCTATGGCTTTGTCAAAACTCTCTATCGCCGCCTCGTAATTTCGCCCGACAAAATAGATGCATGCACGGTTATAATGCGCTTCTGCCAATTTCGGGTTTATTTTGATGATTTCATCGAAAAATTCAAGTGCGGTTTTAAACTCTCCGATACGGTAGTAATTTATCGCACGGTTTATACGAGCGTGCATATTATCAGGCTCAAGCTCGAGCGCTTTGTCATAATCCCCAATCGCCGCTTCGTATTCACCAATATCATCATAAATAAGTGCACGGCTATAATAAGTAACCCCCAAGGGCTTAATTTCAAGCGCTTTGCTGTAATTTTCAATAGCTTTTTCGTTTTTACCCAAATCGCTGTATATATTGCCGTACATATGATAAACATTTGCATAATTCGGGTCAAGTTCTATGGCTTTGCCGCAGTCTATCAAAGCCTTCTCGTAGTTTTCCATGGCATAGTAAATACCTGCGCGGTTACGATAAAATACCGCTGAGTTTGGATTTAGCTCTATCGCCTTGTCAAAGTCCGCTAAAGCCTTTTCATTTTCACCTAAATTGCGGTAAAGTTCTGCGCGGTTATTGTATGCCGGCGTAAACATTGGGTCGATTTCAATCGCTTTGTTATAACTCTCCAACGCCTTTTCATTTTCGTCCAAATCCTCATAAATATACCCTAAGTCATTGTAAGCGTTTGCGTAGTTTGGGTCAAGTTCTATGGCTTTTGCAAAGTCCGCGAAAGCCTTTTCATTCTCCCCTAAATCATAATATACATTTGCGCGCTTATAATATGCGTATGTATATTTTGAGTCAAGCTTGATAGCTTTTGTCCACTCTTGCGCGGCTTTTTCAAGGTTACCCTCTTCATCTGCTCTAATAGCTCTTGCGTGCGCTTTTTTTACGCTGTTTCCAAAGAACCGCATAAATTTCCTTATTTTTTATTTGGGTATTGTATCAAAAATGTATGCAAAGAGATAATAGGTGGTGACCCATACGAGATTCGAACTCGTGTTACCGCCGTGAAAGGGCGATGTCCTAACCGTTAGACGAATGGGCCGAGATGAAGTCTTACAATCTTTATTGTAAAAAAACAAAGGGTAGAATTATAACACGCGTACCTTAAATATTTGTAAAAACAATTTATGCTAAAATATTTCACTTTTTTTGTTTGGTTTGGAGTGTACATGTATAGATTTTTAGCAATATTTGTCGGAGTTATACTCCTTTTCAGCGCATGCAGCGTTAAAGAGCAGGTTATTGAGACTTCTCAGGGCGTTAAACTTATCATCAAAACTCCTTCCGTGAAGCTAAGCGGCATAGGTTTTTACAAAAGAGGCGGTAAGTACGCCAATTTGCAGATATTTTCAGGCGGCGTTGTCGTGCTTGATTACAAATCCGCAGGCAGCATCTGTATCAACGACAAGTGCATGACGCGCGGCATTTTCAACGAAAAACTCTTTATTCATACGCATTATGACGAATTGATAGATGATATTTTGGCGCGAAAGCCCATATATGATTCGCAAAATCTCACAAAAACACAAGACGGTTTTTCTCAGCGCATCACTGAAGCGGGAGAGTTTGATATATTGTATGAAATAGATGAAAGCGCGGCAAAATTCAACGATTTGCAAAACAGTGTGATTATAGAGATAACAAAGCTTGGAAAAGAGCAATGAAATACATAGGAGCGCATGTAAGCGCGGGCGGCGGAGTTGAAAATGCTCCGCTTAATGCCAAAGCCATCGGCGCAAGAGCGTTTGCGCTGTTTACAAAAAATCAACGCCAATGGAACGCAAAACCCCTTGAAAAAGCTCAGATAGAGACTTTCAAAAAGAAGCTTGACGAGGTTGCAATCCTGCCAAAACACATTTTGCCTCATGACAGTTATCTTATAAATCTCGGACATCCAGACAAATTTCAAAGACAAAAATCATTTGAAGCGTTTTTAGATGAGGTTAAAAGATGCGAAGAGCTGGGGCTTGAGAAGTTAAATTTTCACCCTGGAAGCCATCTTAAAGAGATAAGCGAAGAGGAGTGTCTGCAAAATATATCCGAATGCATGAACGAAGCCTTAAGACAAAGTAAAGGCGTTACTCTTGTCGCGGAAAACACAGCCGGACAAGGAAGCAATCTTGGATATAAGTTTGAACATCTTGCCTATCTTTTGCAAAACTCCATAGACAAATCGCGTGTTGGCGTCTGCATAGACACTTGTCATCTCTTTACATCGGGATACGATATCAGGACAAAAGAGGATTATGACAGAACTATGCAAAAATTTAACGATATTATAGGATTTGCATATCTGAAAGGAATGCACCTTAATGACTCCAAAGTAAAATTTCAAAGCCGCGTGGACAGACATGAGAGCATCGGCAAAGGAGAGTTGGGGCTGGACGCGTTTTCGTTTATCATGAATGACGCACACATGGACGACATTCCGCTGATTTTGGAGACCGTTGATGAGAGTATATGGAGTGAAGAGATAGCTTTATTGTATGCTATGCAGAAATAAAAGCTGAAATTTAATAAAATAATTTTAAAATTATAAAATATTTTAAGGACATAAATGGATACTTTTTATCAGTGTAAAGGTCAGAATCGGACAAAAATAGCGGCTAAAATATCTGTTGTTTTGGCATTAAGCTTAAGTTGTGTCTATGCGTCAGGTTACAAGATACCTGAGCAGTCTTTGAATGCGCTGGCTCTCAGCGCAGCAAATGTAGCAGCGGCAAACGGAGCGGACGCGAGTTACTACAACCCCGCAAATATGGCTTTTTTGCCAAATGACAAAAGCTATCTTGAGATACTGCTCACTTATGTAAATCTACCTCACATGACATATACGGATAATGCCAATGCTTCAAACAACGGCGATTCAAAAGTCGAGAGATTCGGCGCGCCGCTTTTTCATTTTGTAACGCCTGTTTATCAGGAAGATTGGAGATTTGGTTTTTCAGCCGTAGTTCCCGGAGGTCTTGCAAAAAGATGGGACAGCGCGTATCAAGCCGCAACGGCAAAAAAATTTTCATTAAAAATCATAGAAGCAAATCCTACAGCAGCTTATAAGGTAAATGATTATTTGTCTATAGGTTTTGGCGCAAGAGCCGTTTACAGCACGGGTGAAGTAATAGCAAACAATGTCGGTATGAATTTAGAGGGAGACTCTTTTGATTTCGGTTACAATCTTGCCGTATCCGCAAGACCTACAGAAGCATTGAAATTTGCTGCGACATACCGCTCAAAGGTGGATTTGACGGTTGAGGGAGATGCAGATATTAGACACCCTATGCTCCCATACAAAGGAGATGCAAGCGTTGAAGTTCCGCTGCCTGCCGTGCTTAGTTTGGCGGCTGCCTACACATTTTTTCAAAAAACAACGGTTGAATTTGTATATGAGAGAGTATATTGGTCTGCTTATAAAAATATAAATTTTGAATTTCCAAATGAAAGCAGCAATCCTGTTTTAACAGCAGTCGGCAGGGCGCAGGATAAAAATTGGCACGATTCCGACACTTTCAGGCTCGGCGTTACGCATTTGGCAAGCGAAAATTTAAAACTTATGGCAGGCTTTACGATAGACAAAACTCCCGCGCCTGAAAAAACTTTGGCTTTTGAACTTCCAGATGCAAACTCCAAAAACTACTCCGCAGGTTTTGAGTACAATCTAAACGATGGTATTAGCGTTGGCATGGCATATCTTTATTCTGATAAAGAGGAGTGCGGCGTCAAAAATGAAAAACTTGACGGTAAATTTACACACGGCGGCGCACACCTTGTAAATATGTCATTTAAGTACAGGTTTTAATTATGCTGGGATACAATTTTCATAATTTTTACGAAATGGTGGAACATAACGCCAAAGAAAATCCCAAAAACATTATGATTTTTATAGGCGCTCAAAAGATAAGCAATCTTGAATTGAAACAGAAAATAGACAAATTGGCGGATTTTCTGTATGGATTTGGTATGAGAGCAGGCGATACAGCTGGTATCATAGTCGCAAACAGCGAAGAGTTTATCATCTCTTTGCTGGCTCTCTCAAAACTCGGCGCGATAAGTGTGCCGATAAATACGTTTCTAAAGCGTGAAGAGTTTGAGCATATACTCAACGACTGCGGCGCGAAACTTCTATTTTCATCTGCGGCGTATGCAAAAGAGACAAAAACACTGCTAAATTCTACTAAAGTAGAGGCTATTATCTGGACGGAAGAGTATGAGCATTATGATGATAAAAATCTAAGCTATAAAGCCGCTATGAGCACAGCAAAAGATACTTATCAGACAATCAAACAGCCAAACATAGACGATATCGCATGTATAGTTTACACGTCAGGCACTACAGGAAAACCCAAAGGCGCCATGTTAAGTTACCGTAATATGCTTTCAAACATGGTTGCGGCAAAAATCGCCTTCAAGATAGAAGCGCGCGATAGATTTATCATCTATCTTCCGATGTTCCACACTTTTACGCTTACAATTATGGTGCTTTTGCCTATCTATTTTGCTTCGTCTGTTGTCGTTATCAAGTCCGTTTTTCCGTTTGCAAATATTTTAAAACAGACGCTTTTGCGGCGGGTAACGATATTTTTAGGCGTACCTACCGTATATAATGCCCTTATAAAAGCAAAAATCCCATGGTATTTTATGTGGTTTCACAAAGTCAGGCTTTTTATATCAGGCAGCGCGCCTTTAAGCGAAAAATCGCTGATAGATTTCGGCAAAAAATTTACGCGCGGTGTTTTGTTGGAGGGTTACGGACTTAGCGAATGCTCTCCCGCCGTTGCCGTAAACCGTCTTGAAAAACAAAAACCGCTCTCAGTCGGTCCCGCACTTCCCGGATATGAGATAAAAATCGTAGATGAAGAGATGATGGAACTGCCTACAGGCGAAGTCGGCGAGATAATAGTCAAAGGCGACTGCGCCATGCAAGGCTATCTAAATAAACCCGAAGCTACCGCCGAAACACTGATAAACGGCTGGGTTAGGACGGGAGATTTGGGCAGGCTTGACGAAGACGGCTTTTTGTTTATCGTGGACAGAAAGAAGGATTTGATAATTTCAAAAGGCATAAATATCTATCCGCGCGAAATTGAAGAGGTTTTGTATCAGTTAAATGATGTTGAAACCGCCGCCGTAATAGGCAAAAAAAGCGAACTTGGCGATGAAGACGTCGTAGCATTTATACAATTTAAAGATGACGTGGTTGAACCTATGAGCGAGCTGCAGGTCAAAAAATATCTAAAACAGCACCTTGCCAATTTCAAAATACCAAAGCATGTCTTTTTTTCAAAAGCGCTGCCCAAAAATGCTACAGGCAAAGTCTTAAAAAGAGTTTTAAAAGAGCAGCTTGCTAAAATGGATATAAAATATACAGATGAAAGCGATATTTTTTAGTCAAAAAACTAAAATACCAAAGTCAAAATATCACTTTACTGCTGAAAAAATTAACTGTTTTCAAAAGGAGAAAAGATGAAAAATATCGTTTTATTGGCGGCAGCATTATTGTTGTTTGGAGGCTGCGCGCTCTTTCTTGATGAAAATTTGAAAGCGGGCAATGCCGCTATGAAAAGCGGCAATTACGCTGAAGCTATGAGTTATTTTCAAATTGGCTGCGACAAAAACGGCGATAGATACTCATGCAATAATTTCGGTGTTTACAGCCATCAAAACAAAGATTATGTTCAAGCTGTTGCATATCTGAAAAAAGCATGCGGTATGAAATATGAAAGCTCATGCGATGCGCTTGGGAATATATATAAAAACGGCGATGGCGTAACTCAAGATTATGGGCAGGCTCTTAGTTATTACGAACAGGCTTGTTACAACGCCTACGCCTATTCGTCAAGTTGTGAAAAAGCGGCTGAGTTTTATAAAAATGGTATCGGAACGGCAAAAAACGAAGCGAAAGCACAAAGCATATTGGAAAGAGCATGCACGGACAACTACAACAGCAAAAATGAGTGCTATCAATTTGGCATGTCGTATCTAAACAGCGGCAATACGGCAAAAGCTAAAAGCTTTTTTGAATTTGGCTGCGAGAGACGGAGCGACATGGACAGCTGCAAAAAACTTAGCACTCTGTACGCGCAAGGGGAGCAAAAAGATTATTTCAAGGCAAGCTCATATCTTGAAAAAGCGTGCAATTCGCGAGATAGAAGCAGCTGCTATGAACTTGCCGTTTTATATACCGATAGAAAAAATCCTATAGCTAATGCAAACGAGGCAAAAAGATATTTTGACCAGGCATGCGCTGTAAGAAAAGATGCCGACATGTGCTACAAAATCGCTATTTTATATACAGATAAAAAGAGTGGAGTATATAATATGCAAACGGCAAAAAGTTACTTTCAAAAAGCGTGCGATTTTGGCTTAAAAGACGGCTGCAACGCGGCTTCAAAAATTAAATAAGGAAGAAATTGGAATACTTGGTAGATTTTTTAGACAGCAAAGAGATAGAAAAAAGCAAAATCTTTTCGCACTTAAAGTGCAGTGAAGATGAGGCAAAAATACTTCAGGCATTGACACGTCGATACATTGAGGGTGAAGTTGATGTGATGGTGAGCGAGATATTAAGTGAGATTTTCGGGCAGAAAGATTATGCGCAGCTCCAGAAAATCCCGCTTTTAAAAAATATTATAGACCTTGGATGGGTGATACAGAGCAATTTTACGCAGCTTAAACTTAACGATTTTTCCAGCCTTGAGCTTTACAATGGTATGATAACTCCAAGCCCCACATTTTTGAAGCTGTTAGAAGATGGAAATCTTGATATGATACTGCCCGATATTGCGCCTTACAGCGACCATTTGGAGTACATAAAAGACCAGTTTTTCAGGATAGAGTTATATCAAAAGATTAACTCCACAAAGCAAAATATCACACAAAATGCGCCAGGCACACACAGACTCCAGACAAAGTTGCAGCTTTTGGAGGCGAGAATCAACGAGAGGCTTAAGGTTACGAAAAATGAAGTCATGATAGAAATGCTTTTCAAAGAGCATTCTTTGGATATAAAAGAGCAGATTATTTTTCTAGCGCTTTTAAAAGAGGAGTATTCAGGCGAATTTGAGAGTTTGAGGGAGATGAATACGCTCATCGGGCTTGTGAGTTTTGACGAATACGAGCGCATAAAAAACCGCGCTGTTTTGGAAGAGGGGTCAAAACTCATTGAGAGCGGGATTATAGATTATGATGAAATGTTTACAGCATTTGGCGGCGTGAGCAGAAGTTTTTACATCAATGAAGATATTTTGCAAAAGATTATGCATCCGGATAAGGAAAAAAAGAGTAAAAAGATAAAACTTGACATGCTAATCGCCGAACAGGATATCTTTGAACTCATAGAACCCAAAACAAATCTCAACGATGTTGTCATAACTCCAAAGATTCGCGATGCGCTGGAGGGCATCTTAAGGCAGGTAGATAAAGTTGTCGTGGCGCGGCTGAAAGAGTGGGGCATCAAGGACAAGAAAAAAGGAGTTGATGCAAAAATCATACTCTACGGGCCGCCTGGAACAGGTAAAACGATGACGGCGCTTTCATTGGCGAAGTCTTTGAAAAAGCAGGTTTTAAATTTTGATTGTTCAAAAATTTTGTCCAAATATGTCGGCGAAAGCGAAAAAAATGTGCGTAAAATTTTTGACACTTATAAAGAGCTTTGCCACAAGACCAAAACAGAACCTCTTTTGTTGTTAAACGAAGCCGACCAGTTTTTGAGCGCCAGATCAAGCGAGGGCGGCGCGAGCGCTGATAAAATGCACAACCAAATGCAAAATATATTTTTGGAGCAGATAGAGCGTTTTGACGGGCTTTTGGTCGCGACTACAAATATGCTTGAAAATATTGACCCCGCATTTTCAAGGAGATTTGACTACAAGATAGAGTTTGAAAAACCAAATCTCAAACAGCGCATAAAACTCTGGCAGCATGCGCTGCCTGAAAGCGCCGTGTATGAAGAGGATTTTGATATAAAAACTATAGCAGGTTACCCTTTGAGCGGCGGACAAATACAGATAGTCTTGAAAAATACGGCTTTGAAAGTTGCCCTAAAAAAAGAGCCTATTTTTACTTTGAATGATTTTAAAGAAGCGATAGAACGAGAGAGCAAGGGGGCATTTGGCGAAGCGAATGCCGTAGGATTTTTGAAGTAGCGCAAAAAAATAAACAAATCCTCTTTATCTCTGTTTTTATGCACTGTTTCAATCTCCGCCGCACTCATGTCGGATTGTAATTTTTGTCATACTGTGTAAAAATGTAACACTTACTCTTCAGGCGTCTTTAAATCATACTTTTTCATTTTGACAAAGCTGTCTTAAAAAAGTTTTTAACTATAATAATAAATTAAATATACGCACTTAAAGGTTCGCTAATGGCTCATATGTCGTTTGCTCATCCATATTTCGGCGCTTTTTTTATGCTGTTTTTGGCATTTGCGGTGTTTGCCGCCATAACTTTTCTCTCACGCTTCATCAACAAAAAACTCGCCCGCGCAAATGGCGAGAAGCTAAAATTGACTATTTACGAGTGCGGATTTCCGACTACAAAGCAGCCAAACCGCATCAGTTCGCATTTTTATCTCTTTGCATTGCTGTTTATTTTGTTTGACGTGGAGATTATTTTTATGTTTCCATGGGCAGTAAATTTTAAAGCTCTGGGAATGTTCGGATTTATAGAAATGGTGCTTTTTATACTGCTTCTTGGAATAGGATTTATATATGCATGGAATAAAGGGGCGCTGGAATGGCACAACATAAAATAAATTATTTTCAAGACGGCGGACTTCCCGTTGCGCTTACAACGCTTGATAAAATCGTGCAGTGGGGTAGGAGCAATTCGTTTTGGCCTGCTACTTACGGACTTGCATGCTGTGCTATTGAGATGATGGCTACGGGCGCTGGGAGATTTGACTTTGACAGATTCGGAACGATTTTCAGGGCAAGTCCGAGGCAGGCTGACGGCATTATCGTAGCTGGCACACTCTCTAAAAAACACGCTCACTTGATGAAAAGGGTTTATGACCAGATACCAGACCCAAAATGGGTAATCAGCATGGGAAGTTGTGCCAACACAGGCGGGCTTTTCAATACATACGCTACCGTTCAGGGCGTGGACAGGATAATTCCTGTGGATATATATCTGCCAGGCTGCGCTCCGCGTCCTGAGACACTGCAATATGCCGTGATGCTTTTGCAAAAAAAGATAAGGTCTGAAAAGATAGCAAGACAAAGCAGACCAAAAAGGCTTGTTTGATGCGTCAATATTCGGATAAAAAAAATGTTCAGAAAAAAGAGTATTACAATGACAGATTTCGCATCAGCGCTTCGCTTGATAGATTAGCGCCCGCAAGCGATGAGATTTTCGCGCAGGATTTTGCCAAACTCTCCTCTAAATTTCAGATAAACGACGCCTACATAGAAGCAAGTCAGCTTGTCATTTGGATAGAACCCAAAGATAATGTGAAAGTGTTGAAATTTTTGAAAAACACCCTTTATTACAACAACCTCTCCGAGATGAGCGCTATAGATTTTCTGGCAGAGAGAGGCGAATTTGAAATATTTTATCAGATGCTCTCCATGAAAAAGCGAAAACGCATGCGCATTAAATGCCGTATCAAAGAGAATGAGCCTTTGAAAAGCGCAGTTGAGATATATAAAAGCGCGGATTGGGCGGAGAGAGAGATGTATGATATGTTCGGCGTCATCATAGAGGGACATCCGTATATGAAGCGTATATTGATGCCTGATGACTGGAGCGGATATCCGCTTAGAAAGATTTATCCTCTTCATGGAGATGAAGCGGCGCAATGGTATGAGATAGACCAGATATTCGGCAAAGAGTATAGAGATGTTATCGGTCCCGAGATACGAGACAGCGCTTTGATAGAGAAAGAAAATACAAGAGGATACGCCAGAGTAGGACACGAAGTGCATTTTGACGAGCCATACAGCGAAAGTCCGAGCAAAATCGGCGAATACCAGGAAGACGGAGGGGTGCTGCTTGTCAAAAAGATGAAAAAGAGCAAATCCGTTACCCTCAAGAAAAGGCGCTAATAATGGCAGTACAACAGCCCAATAGATTAAAACCATTTTTTGAAAATATCTCTTTTGACAGAGAAGATAACAATATGATATTAAATCTCGGTCCACAACATCCATCGGCACATGGACAGCTTCGTTTGATTTTGGAGCTTAGTGGCGAGAAGATAGTAAGAGCGATACCCGACATCGGCTACATGCACAGAGGCGTAGAAAAGATGGCGGAAAATATGATATATAACGAATTTTTGCCAGTAACCGACAGAATGGACTACATAGCGGCGACTTCAAACAATTACGGATTTGCATTGGCAGTTGAGAAACTCATAGGTGTTGATGTTCCACGCCGTGCACAGATTATTAGAATGCTGCTTTTGGAGCTTAACCGCATATCATCGCATCTGTTTTGGCTTGCCACGCATGCTTTGGACATTGGCGCGATGACCGTGTTTTTGTATGCATATAGGGAGCGCGAGTTTGCCATGGATTTGATAGAGGATTACTGCGGCGCAAGACTTACGCACAGCTCTATACGAATCGGCGGCGTGCCTTTGGATTTACGCGGCGGATGGTTGGAAAAATTAAGCGAATATCTTGACAAACTGCCCGAAGCTATCAAAACTTACGAAGGACTTTTGGACGAAAACAGAATCTGGCGCATGAGGCTTGAAAATGTCGGCATACTCACAAAAGAGTCAGCGCAAAGTTGGGGCGCTTCAGGCATAATGCTAAGAGGAAGCGGCATAGAGTGGGACATAAGAAAAGAGGAGCCTTACGAACTTTATAATGAAGTGGAGTTTGATGTGCCTGTGGCTTATACATGCGATTGTTACGGCAGATATAAGCTTTATATGGAGGAGATGCGTCAATCAATGAGGATATTAAGACAGCTAATCACGATGTACAAAGATACACAACCGCAGATTATGGCTGACGCCCCCGAATTTATCAGCGCGCCCAAAGAGCAGATAATGACGCAAAACTACTCCTTGATGCAGCATTTTGTGCTTGTAACGCAGGGTATGAAAGCGCCAAAAGGCGAAATTTATGCAGCGACAGAATCTCCAAAAGGCGAGCTTGGATACTATATCAATTCGCAAGGAGGCGCATATCCTTATAGAGTCAAAATCCGCACTCCGTCGTTTTGGCATTGCAGCCTTTTTCAGGAGATAATGCGCGATTCGTACCTGCCTGATGCGATAGCAATGATAGCAAGCTCAAATATTTTGCTCGGCGAAACGGACAGATAATGAAACGATATGATTTAAGACATCTTGAAGAGCATTTTCCAAAGAGAGTTTTTGAACTGATGCAGATTTCTCAAAAGGGCGAAGTATCAATATTTATTTTTCAAATAGCGCCGAATGAAACACTACAGACTCTTATAAAAAACCTCAAACGCAAAGGTCATGAAGTGATGAACTCACTTCGTTTCAATGAAGTTGACTGGACGATAGTCGTAAAAGCCTTTGCACATGAACCGACACCGTCAAATCCGCTGTTTGACGCTTTTGAAAAATATGGCGTAGAAGTTGTGAAGTTTGACAAAAATAGTGCGATTTTATGTATAGGTACACACTTTTCTAAAGATAACAGCGATTTTGTGCAGGATATTAATGCCCAAACAAAAGAGTTGATATATATGTCCGCACAAGATGATTTGGCTCTTCAAAAGAGCGCTTATATCAAATATGAAACAGGTTCCGAAGCGGGCGTGCTAGCACTCATAGCAAAAACTGTTTTAAGAGATGTGCAGACTCCGCAAGAGATTAAAGATTATCTTGACGAACTTGACGAGGGATATTTAAGCGCGGAAAGCAATGTGGGCGAAGAGGAGATAGAAAATATAACAGCTCTGTTGTCCAAGCCTTCGCCGTTACTGCTTTTGGGCTGTGATATGTATGAACATTATGATGCGGATTTGATAGCGGGACTGATAGCTTTGATAACGCGCTTTAACCCCTTAAAAGTAAGTGTTTTAGACGGAACGCAGCAGCAAACCAAACCAAAAACGCTTTTGCCGCCGCCGATAAATGAGTTTAAAAGTTTTGACGGCACGATAGTATATTTTTATGAAAGCAATGAAGCCAAACCAAAACTTTACGGCTCTTCGCAATTTGCAATAGCGGCAAAACTGCAAGACGGCGACGAAGTTTTTATAGAGACTTCAAGCGGTACATTTGAGAGTACATTTGCTCTTGATAAGGATATGAAAGGAACGATTGCCGTTCTTGGCATAAAAAAGAGCGGCTATAGGTATGAAACAGCAACAGTTTTAAAAAGAGGGTCAAATGGCTGATATAACGATAACTATAAACGGCGCAAAGATAACAGCTAAAGAGAATGAAACTATCTTGAACATAGCGCGCGCAAACGGTATTTTTATCCCCGCGATTTGCTATCTTAGTTGCTGCTCTCCGACATTGGCATGCAGGCTTTGCATGGCTGATGTGGACGGTAAAAGAGTCTATACATGCAACGCAAAAGCCAAAGACGGACAAATCGTCGTAACAAACACGGAAGAGATTGAAGCTGAACGCCGCGCGATAATGGAAGTTTACACTGTAAATCACCCTTTGGAGTGCGGCGTATGCGATAAAAGCGGCGAGTGTGAATTGCAAAATTACGTACTTGAAACAAAAGTCAAAGAACAGCATTACACGGTAACTTGCGGTTGCCATAAAGTGCAGGATTGGGGAAATATCCGATATGATGCTTCGCTGTGTATAGTATGTGAAAGATGTGTAACAGTATGCAAAGATAAAATCGGCGATGCCGCCTTGAAAACTGTACCGCGCGGAGATGAGTTCTCTGTTCCTAAGGAGTATAAGGAGATAATGTCAAAAGACGCATACGCCGTCTGGAATAAAATGCAAAAATCGCTTATAGACAGAGTGCGCGATGAAAATGGCGATATTATTGATTGTGTAAAATGTGGTGAATGTAGTGCGGTCTGCCCGACAGGCGCACTAAGTGAAAGCGGTTTTCATTATGTTTCAAACGCATGGGAACTTAAGCGAATACCCGCCGCAAATCCGCACAGCTCGGACTGTTCTTTGATATATTATGAGGTAAAACATCGCGGCATAGAGGATACGTCATTGAAAATCTACCGCGTTCATGGAGAGCATAATTTTGCTCCACTTAACACGGCAGCAAGATACGGATATGATTTTGAAAACAAAGACGTAGTAAAAGATGAAAAGGCTAAACAGAAGTTGGTTGATTTTATAAAAAATGAAGCGGGAACGATACTTTTCAACAGTTTTATCACCAATGAAGAAGCGTTGATACTTCAAAAACTTAAAGAGAAATTTTCACTGAAACTTGTCAATGAAGACGCTTATGTATATCAAAGATTTTTAAAGGCGATGGGCAAATGCTCAGGACGTACTCTTTACAAAGGTTCGCTTGAGAGCATTCGCGAGAGCGATTTTATAATTAGTGTTGGTTCAATGCTAAGATATGACGCGCCGAATATCGGCTACATGGTAAATAACGCGCTTAAAATAAACCGTGCGTCTGCCATATATTGTCATCCAATAAGCGATAGAGTCGTGTGCGGTTTTTCTAAAAATCTGATAGAGTTAAACTACAAGCCAGGAAGCGAAGAGGCGGTTTTGTATCTGTTACTTGAACTTTTTGCGCCGCTCTCCGAACTTGACGATATAACAGGCGAATATCTGCAAACCTTTCATATAAAAGAGAAAAAAAACATAGACAATCAAGAGATTGATGTAATTACTTCAAAATTTTGGGACATAATCGGTCTTGAGGATAAAAGCAAACAGATAAAAGAGATGAAAACAGGCAAAAGCCGCTTTACACTGATAATCGGCGAAGATGTTTTGACGCATCCGAGATGGCAAAATATGGCATATATCGCGGGTACGCTGGAACATTTGGCAAACTTTGAGATAGTTGTTATCCCTACACAAACAAACACACTCGGCGTCTCATTGATATGCGAACTTGACAAGCATGAAGACGGTAAAACGCTTGGCTACAATCGGCTTGGCGATATGACTATGAGCGCATTTGGAGACGGATTTGACATGCCTTCATTAAATCAACAGGAAGGTACATTTACCAATATAGACAAAAGAGTCGTGCCAACAAATGCCGCACTTCCATACGGCGGATATGAGTTGAACGATATCGCTTCCGAACTTGGAATTTACGCAAAATATACGATAGATTATACACAAAAATTACCCATAAAAAGCGGTTTTAAAGAGATGGCTTTTGATGATTTGGTCACGGATTTTGATAATGCAGGCAAAGATAAAAGAGGTTATGAGATTGTAAACGGAAATATTGAGATATCAAAAACGCCAACAGGATATGAAAACTTGACATTGTGTGGAGATATTGTGTATAGATTAAATCCTATTTCGCAATTTAGCGTTTTTACAAATCTCACTCATCATTTGAAAAGAAAAGGCGCGCTTTTTGCTTCAAGAGAGTTTATTGACCTGCACAACCTGTATGACGGGCAAAATGTAAAAATAACATCTCAAAGCGGCGCGATTTTGTATCTGAATATAGAAGAGGATAAAAATATAACGGGCAACTTCGCCTATCTGCCGACTTTTGACAAAACGCTTAACATATATCCGTTTTTTGAAGAGTACAGATTTGCCCCGTTTAGTATAGAAGGGATTTATAATGACGAATGAAGCGGCGATAATCATTGAAACAATTGTCAAATCTGTAATTGTACTTGCGATTGTAGCAGGTCTTGCAGGATTTTTGACATATGTAGAGCGTAAGATTTTGGGTTTTATGCACCGCAGATTAGGTCCCATGTACGTTGGACCTTTCGGGCTTTTACAGGCATTGGCTGATGTTGTAAAACTCTTTATGAAAGAGGATATTATCCCCCAAAACAGCGTGAAAGTGATATTTTGTTTAGCGCCGCTTTTGATAGTAACGGCTACTTTTACGGCATTTGCCGCCGTGCCGCTTTTTCCAGAACTTCAATTTGGCGAATACAAAACCTCAGCGCTCATATCAGATATAAATGTTGGTATTTTATTTGTCATAGGCGTTTCATCTGCGGGCATGTATGCACCGCTGCTTGCAGGGCTTGGCAGTACAAATAAATGGTCAATTTTGGGCGGAGCAAGAGCTGTGATACAGCTGCTCTCATTTGAAGTGATAACAGCGCTTGCTATTTTATCTCCCATAATGATTACAGGCTCTTTGTCTCTTGTGGATATCAACAACTTTCAAGAGGGCGGAATTTTAAACTGGCTCATTTGGAAACAGCCTGTAGCATTTGTACTTTTTCTAATCGCAGGCTTTGCCGAAACAAACAGAGTGCCGTTTGACCTGCTGGAGCAGGAGAGTGAAATAGTCAGCGGATATATCACTGAGTATTCTGGTATGCGCTGGGCGCTGTTTTTTCTCGGCGAATATTCAAATATGATACTCATCTCATTTCTGGTTTCGCTGATGTTTTTCGGTGGATTTAACTCTTTATGGTTTATCCCCGGAAGCGTTATGATGCTTTTAAAAATAATGGCATTTATATTTTTGTTTATGTGGGTAAGAGGTGCGTGGCCTCATGTAAGACCTGACCAACTGATGTGGCTTTGCTGGAAAGTTTTGATGCCGATAGCGCTTTTAAATGTGCTGATAACAGGCGTTGTCTTGCTTTTAGGAGTTTAATATGCCGCAACAATTTACAAACAGAAACACAAACGGATACATCTACTTCAAACATGAGAGCGCGCCAGTAACAAATTGGCAGAAATTTTGCCGCATACTGAAAAGAAGTGTAAAGCTTGAGCTTTTTACAGGACTTCGCATAGTTTTTGCAGAGATGGCAAAAGGCAAAAAAAACTGCCATACAACGCAATATCCGCTTGAAAAGATGCCCATAGGTCCGCGATACCGCTCCGTACATAAACTTTTGCGCCTTTTAGAGAGCGGCAATGAAAGATGTATAGGATGCGGACTTTGCGAAAAGATATGCGTTTCAAACTGCATCAGGATAGAGACATATGCTGACAAAAACGGGCGCAAGGCGATAAAAAATTACGGTATAAATTTTGGACGTTGCATCTACTGCGGACTTTGCGCCGAAGTGTGTCCCGAGCTTGCGATAGTACATGGAAATGAATATGAATACGCAAGCGAACAGCGCTCACTTTTTGGTTTTAAAGAGGATTTGCTAACACCGATAGACGAATTTAAAAAAGACGCGCAAAAAGAGTTTGAAGGATATGGCAGCATAAGCGTACAAGCTGACAAATATATCAAAAAAACTCCGCTTTTTGGAGATGAATAATGTACGAAATTATCGCTTTTTATCTATTTGCGGTGATAATTACCGCAATGTTTTTAACCGCCGTCTTCAGTAAAAACGCACTTTATGCTATGAGTGCGCTGGCAGGAGGCATGATTTTTATAAGCGGGCTGTTTTTTCTTTTGGACGCTGAATTTATAGGAGTCGTGCAAATAGTCGTGTACACGGGTGCTGTTATGGCGCTTTATGCGTTTGGTATGATGTTTTTTGATACGGCAAAAGATGTTAAAGAGCGTATCACAGCCAAAAAAACGATATATACTTTGTGGATATTTACCGCACTCTTGCTTGTTTTTATTATCTGCGCGCCGATACTCTCAAGCAGTCTTATATCCGCTGCGGACGTAAGTGAAAATATCAACAACACAACGGCGCTGGGATTTGTGATGTTTACAAAATATCTGGCGGTTTTTGAACTTACGGCAGTTATGCTTTTGGCTGCTATGATGGCGGGAATCATTTTGGTAAGCCGCCGTCTTGATGAAGGAGAAGCGCAATGATAAGCATATATCACTATTTGATATTGAGCGCGTTTTTGTTTGCGATAGGATTGGTCGGAGTACTGAGGCGAAAAAATATTTTGATGCTCTTTTTTTCAACAGAGATTTTATTAAATGCCGCAAATATCGGTTTTGTCGCCGTGTCAAAGTTTTACGCAGATGTAAGCGGGCAGATATTTGCACTGTTTATCATAGCCATAGCCGCAAGCGAAGTAGCGGTGGGACTTGGTCTTCTGGTGCTTTGGTACAAACGCAGCGGGTCTATTGACCTTGACAGTTTGAATATTATGAAGGGATAAAAATGGAGATTTTTGTATATACAGCCCTTTTTGCGCCACTTGCCGCCGCTGTGTTTGCCGCGTTTTTTGCAATAAAAGAGAAAAATACCATAACAGGAGTTGTAAATTCGGCTCTTATCGCGCTCTCAACCGCCGCTTCAATTATGCTCTTATGCAATATCGGCGATGAGGAAACTCATGTAGAGTTAATGAGCTGGATAAGCGTCGGCGGACTTAGTATTCCGTTTGGATTTAACGTTGATGCTGTGAGCGCTGTTATGATGGTAACTGTAGGCGTTGTTTCAACGCTGGTGCATATCTACTCTATAGGATATATGGCTCATGACAGGGCGTTTAACCGCTTTTTTGCATATCTTTCAGCGTTTGTTTTCTCCATGCTGGTACTTGTCATGAGCGATAATTTCGCAGGGCTTTTCATCGGCTGGGAAGGCGTGGGGCTTTGTTCATGGATGCTTATAGGCTTTTGGTATCACAAAGACAGCGCGTCATGGGCAGCAAATGAAGCTTTTATCATGAACAGAATCGCGGATTTGGGTATGCTTCTGGGTATTTTTATGATTTATCGGCAGTTCGGTACTCTACAATACGATGCGGTTTTTGCTGCAGCGGCAGATACCGATATATTTGTTTTGCAAATCATCGGCATACTTCTGTTTATCGGTGCGATGGGCAAATCCGCGCAGTTCCCGCTTCATACATGGCTTGCGGACGCTATGGAGGGACCAACGCCCGTATCTGCGCTTATACACGCGGCTACAATGGTAACGGCGGGCGTTTATCTTGTCATACGCGCCAATCCCATATATGCAAATATTCCTGATATAGGATTTTTCATAGCTTCTTTGGGCGCATTTGTGGCGGTTTTTGCCGCCTTCATGGCGCTTGTAAATAATGATTTGAAACGAATCATAGCCTACTCCACGCTCTCACAGCTTGGATATATGTTTGTAGCCGCAGGACTTGGAGCATACTGGATAGCGTTGTTTCACCTGATGACGCACGCGTTTTTCAAATCGCTTCTGTTTTTGGGTGCAGGAAATATCATGCATGCTATGAGCGAAGAGTTAAATATCAAAAAGATGGGCGGGCTTTTCGGCGCGCTTAAAATCACAGCTGTTTTGATGATAGTAGCCTCCGTTGCGCTTGCGGGTATTTATCCGTTTGCAGGCTTCTTTTCAAAAGACAAGATTTTGGAAGTCGCGCTGAATGAAAATGCATATATTTTATACTCAACTTTGTGGATGGGCGCGGGCTTGACTGCGTTTTACAGCTTCAGACTTATATTTGTTGTGTTTTTCGGCAAGAAAAATTGGGAAAGAGATATTCACCCTCATGAAGCGCCGAAAATTACACTTTTGGCTATGCTGCCGCTTGGCATTTTAGCCGCGTGCGCGGGCAGATTTGAGGAACGGTTTGAATATTTTACGACAAAACTCCTGCCAGAATACGCATTCAATATCCCTCATGACATGGTTGTCTTGATGGTTGCAGCAACTCTTGGGATAGCGGTATTTGGCATCTTTTTTGCATTTTACATGTATATTATAAAAGATGGTTTTTCAAAGCGTATAGAAGAGAGAGCTATGTACAAGTTTTTATTTAACCAATACTATATTCCGCAGCTCTATCAAAGTTACATTGTGCGTCCGTTTGAGGCAGCCGCGAAATTTTTATGGAAAAACATAGACGAAAAGATTGTAGATGCGGGCGTGGATATGATAGCGTCAGCGCTAAAGTGCGGCGGTAACAAGGCAAGAGGCATGCAAAGCGGAAATCTCTCCGCAATGTTAAGATGGATGATATTCGGCTTGTGCATACTGCTCATAACGGCAGTTTTTTATCGGGCTTAAGGAGATATGATGGGTAATACATTGCTGCTTGTAACGGTTTTATTTCCTTTACTCGCGGGGTTTGTCGGCTTTTTGATAAAACAGGAAAATATTAAAACTTATGGAATTTTCTGTACTTTTGTAGAGTTTGCTCTCTCTTTAGCTCTTTGGAGTTTGTTTGATACAAACGAGGGCAGTTTTCAAATGCTTTTGAGTGTGCCTTTGATACCGAGTTTCGGCGTTTCATTTCTAATCGGTATTGACGGTATATCGCTCTTTTTGGTGATTTTAAGCACATTTATAACGCTTGTGGGGCTTGCGGCTCTTGGCGAAATGAAAAATATCAAAAACCTTGTTATCTCCATACTATTTTTAGAGATGACGATGGTGGGCGTTTTTGCGAGCCTTGATTTGTTGCTGTTTTATCTTTTTTGGGAGTTATCTTTGGTACCGATGCTTTATATCATCGGCGCATGGGGCGCAGACAAAAGAATTTACGCGGCTGTTAAGTTTTTTCTCTATACATTTGCAGGCTCTGTGCTGATGCTTGTCGGCATTTTATATTTCGGACATTTATATCACGAGGCAAACGGTGTTTGGAGTTTTTCACTGCTTGAGTGGGAGAGTTTACCGCTTCCTTACAGCGTTCAGTTTTGGCTATTTGGCGCGTTTTTTCTGGGATTTGCGATAAAAGTCCCAATGTTTCCATTTCATACATGGCTTCCATACGCGCATGGACAAGCTCCGACGATAGGCTCTGTTATCCTTGCGGCTGTACTTTTGAAGATGGGAACTTACGGATTTGTGAGATTTTTGCTGCCGCTTTTTCCCGATGCGGTTGTATATTTTATCACGCCTGTTGCGATACTCTCTGTTATCATGGTCATATACGCGGCGTTAATCGCATTCGCTCAAGACGACATAAAACAGGTCATAGCATACTCTTCCATTTCGCACATGGGCGTTATTATCCTAGGAACGTTTGCGCTTAACATAGAGGGTATTTCAGGTTCGGTCTTTTTTATGATAAGCCATGGTCTTGTAAGCGGCGCGCTTTTTATGCTGGTGGGCGTCATATATGAGCGGCGTCATACGAAAATAATGAGTGAATTTGGCGGACTTGCTTTGGTAATGCCGCGCTATGCGGCGATTTTTGCCGTTGTTCTCATGGGCGCTGTGGGGCTTCCATTGACGATAGGATTTGTCGGGGAGTTTTTATCTTTGGCTGGATTTTTCAAAATAAGTCCGATTTTGACCGCATTTGCAGGTACGGGCATCATTTTGGGCGCTGTTTATATGCTAAGGCTGTATAGAAAATCTTTCTTTGGAGAGGTTAAAAAAAGAGCAAACAAAAGCTTGAAAGATTTGTACGTAAGGGAACTTTTTGCGCTTGTGCCGATAACCATTTTGATAATATTTTTAGGAATCTATCCGAAAGCCATTTTAGCTCCCGTTCAAGAGAGCGTGAAAAGCACGCTTCAACTCATGTCGCAAAATGCGCAAAAATACGAAACGAAACTCTTTTTGGAGCAGGCAGCTTTTAAGGAGACGAAATAATGCAGGACACTATATCGCTTATAACGCTTGAGAGTTTAAATCTTTCCACGCTTTTGCCAATGATAGTTTTGTGTGTGGGCGCGCTTTTTATCATGTGCGCCGATATGCTGAAAAAAGAGCTTGGCAGAAATTTTTACATATGGGCAACGATGCTTTTTCTATCACTTTCGCTTGGTTTTGCCGCATTTGGAGAGAAAAACGAAAGCGGATTTTTTGGCATGATGACGATAGACAGCATTGCAAAATTGTCGCAGATTGTTATTTTGGCGGCGTCTTTGTTGTTTGTTCCGCTCTCGCTTTGCAAAAAAGAGTTTTCGGAACATAGATTTGCCGAATACTTCACGTTGCTGCTCTTTGCCGTTGTCGGGTTTTTATTTATGGCGTCCACGACAAATATTATCTTGATATTTATAGGACTTGAAACAGCGTCTCTTTGTTTATACACAATGATAGCGATGCACAACCGCACAAAAGCGGTGGAAGCGGCTCTCAAATACTTCACTATGGGCGCGCTTGCAAGCGGATTTTATGCGTTCGGCGCGATGATGCTTTATGCTTTGGGCGCAAGCGCAGATATCAATGAGATATTTACAAATCTTGCCAAAAAGGAGTTTGAACCTCTGCTTGGAGTTGCGGGCGCGCTGGCGGTAATGCTCGGCGCGATAGGCTTCAAACTCGCGCTTATACCATTTCATACATGGATGCCTGACGTTTACGAAGGCTCTCCCGCGCCGCTTGCAGGATATATTTCAATAGCCCCGAAAGTGGCGGCATTTGCGGTTACAGTAAGAATATTTGAGCCGTTTATCGCTGAAAATATCCTCTGGGCTGAGAGTATGTTTTATATATTATCAGTCGTTACGATGACGCTTGCAAACCTCATGGCTTTGGTTCAAACAGACGTTAAAAGAATGCTTGCATTCAGCTCCATGTCGCATGCAGCGTTTATATTGTGCGCCGTGCTTGTGTCAAACGAGCAGACTAACAGTGCGATATTTGTTTACTGGATACTGTTTATGTTTGCAAACATGGGCGCATTTGCGCTTTTATGGGCTGCGAGAAACGATACAAATCTGTATGATGTAAGATTTCAACATCCGTTTGTGAAATTTTCAGGACTTATCAAAACCGCGCCCGTAACGGCTATGTTGATGGCTCTGTTTATGTTTTCTTTGGCAGGCATTCCGCCGTTTTCGGTATTTTGGGGCAAGATATATATTATGAGCGCAGTTATCAATAAAGGTTATATATTTTTGGCTGTTATTATGGCGTTAAACAGTGCGATAGCAGTTTATTATTACATAAAGCTGATTGTCTATATGTTTTTAACCAAGCCGTCTGAAATTGACGGCAAAATCTACGCTCAAAACGCCTCTTTGACGCTTAGCGTAGTAGTCGCGATATCGGCGGCGGTAACGCTTGGCGCGGTATTGCTGGCAGAGCCTGTGATGAGATTGACGCACTATTGGACTTTATAAGCAGTTGTCTTTTAAGCCGCAAAACCGCTTTGCAAAAAACTCTGTTTCGCTTACCTCTCTCATACGATAAGCGAAACGCCTGCGCATCTTTGTCATTATCAGACAATTTCTATTTTCATTATCCATGCGCTCCTTTCCGTCACTGCAAACCGTTGAAAACGGCGCAGCAATCCAGCAAATAG
>JAISNG010000173.1 GCA_031276365.1 Campylobacteraceae bacterium
ATATGCACAAAAAACATTTGTAACGCCTGGGTCAAATCCACTCCCCAAAAGCCCAATAATATCGGCTTTTTTAAATTCATCATTTTTCGCCCATTGTAGTTTATACTCAAATTTTGCAACATCGGGATGTTCGTAGTTTGCGGTATCTATGTAATTCACTTTCATCTTTACGCAAGCATCCATAATGGTCAAATCCTGATATGGAAGTGCGAGATTGAGGACAACGTCTGGCTTCACGCGCTCTATCAAAGATGCAATCTCATCTGTATTGTCTGCATCCACCTGCGCCGTTTCTATCTCCACGCCCTGTCTTGCTTTTATATCCTTTGCAATCTCATCGCACTTAGTTTTAGTACGGCTTGCCAAAATAATTTTTTTGAAAACATCCGCATTTAACGCGCATTTTGTGGTGGCTACTCTACTCACGCCGCCCGCTCCGATTATCAAAATAGTTCCATTCATTTTTTATCCTTCGTTAAAGTTTTAAGTAAAATAAGCGCGAGTTTTAAAGCGCGCGAACGATGCGAAAACCGCTCCTTGACATCCGCCTCAAGTTCTCCCAAAGTTTTGTCAAATCCACGCGGGATAAACATCGGGTCATATCCAAAACCGTTACTGCCCTTTGGATTTGTAACCGCTTCGCCATACATCCATCCATGCACGCTAAAATCGCCCTTGTCGGTCGAAATCGCAATAGCCGCTGTGTAAAGCGCATCCGTCCTCTCAACGCCTGCATCTTTTAATTTTTGTACCAAAAGTTCAAGATTTTTTTTGGCATTTGTATCTGCACCCGCAAACCGTGCGCTGTAAATCCCAGGAATATTGCCCAACAAAGGCACGCTTATGCCGCTGTCATCTGACAAAACAACAGCATTTTTGTCATTTAGCCTCTGAAATACGGCGCGCGCTTTTATGATGGCGTTTTCCTTGAAGCTTTTGCCGTATTCTTCTATCTCAAAAGGCTCCATAACTTCGCCGTATGAAAGCACATCATAATCTTTTAGATAATCTTTAAACTCTGCTATTTTGCCGCCGTTTGAACTGGCTAAAATTATCCTCATATCTGCTCCGAAAAATTAAGAAGTTGATTTTAACAATTTTTTGCTTTAAAAAGGTAACATAATAAATATTTTTAGCAAAAATGACTATAATTGCTCCAAATTGAAAGGCTTATATTGATGTTCAAGACAATTTTACCCGTGAGTATAATTATTGCGCTACGATTTTTGGGGCTTTTTATCGTTTTGCCCGTGCTTTCACTCTATGCGCTTGGGCTGGAGGGTGCGAGTGAGATTTTGGTAGGGGCAACGCTGGGTATTTACGCCGTATCACAAATGATGATGCAAGTGCCTTTTGGTGTTTTGTCCGACAAAATCGGCAGAAAAGAGGTGCTTTTCATAGGAACGCTCATTTTTTTGGCAGGCTCTTTAATCTGTGCATACTCACAGTCAATATACCTGCTTTTTATCGGTAGATTTGTGCAGGGAATGGGAGCTGTTGGCGCGGTAGGAACTGCCCTAATCAGCGATTTGGTCAAGGAGGAGATGCGCGCACGAGCTATGGCTTTCATGGGGATGATTGTTGCTTTGAGTTTTGCCTTTTCTATGACTTTGGGACCTGTCATAAGCGGATATTTCGGCACGGATAAACTCTTTTTGTTCACGGCGCTTTTGGCGCTTTTATCGCTATCTTTACTTCTTGGCGTGAAAAATGCGCCAAATATAAAAAGCGCCGATAAGACAAAGGTTAATTATATAAATCTCTTAAAAGATGAAAATCTATACCGTATGAATATCACCAATTTTTTGCAAAAGACATTTATGACTATGGCGTTCATGAGCATTCCTATTGTTATGACGCGGCAGTTTTTGTGGCATGAAAAAGAGCTTTGGTATATCTATTTTACAGCGATGATTTTTGGGATGTTATCCATGATACCATCCGTTATCATCGGCGAAAAGATGAAAAAAAGCAAAGAGATGCTCTGTATCGGGATAGCGTTTTTCATGCTCTCTTATTATTTTATGGGATATGCAAAAAACGAGTGGTTTTTTATCGTCGGAGTGGTCTTATTTTTCGTAGGATTTAATATCCATGAACCATTGATGCAGTCTTTAACAAGCAGATATGCCAAAGTCAAAAGCCGCGGAGCAACGCTTGGCATTTTCAATGCCTTCGGATATTTCGGCACATTTTGCGGCGGCATCATAGGGGGGATTTTCCTAAAATATTACAGTATGACACAAATATTTTGGATAGTGTTTTTTATATCCGCTATCTGGCTTGCTTTGATGCTGACGCTGAAAAATCCCTCATTTTTGCAAAACATATATGTTCCCGTTTCGCAAATCAGACAAGATTATCAACGCTGTTTGGAAGACACAAAAGGCATTATTGAGTGGTATATTATGAACGATACGCTGGTTGTGAAGTTTGATACAAAAATGATAGATAAAGATGATATTTTAGCTGGCTTGAAAAATTAATCTAAATATCACATTTTGATGTTATCCCCGTAACTAAACTACAAAAAAAGACCGAACTTCGTCATTCCCGCAACGAGTAAAGAGTTTTCATAGAAAAACGATATTTGCGAGGCAGGCGGGTATCTATAATGACTTTTACAAACATAAAACGTTTATAATTAGAGATTGATATT
>JAISNG010000178.1 GCA_031276365.1 Campylobacteraceae bacterium
AAACCGTTACATGACCGCTTGTTTAAAAGCGGCTGCTACAGTTTCTTTTCAAATTTTTATTACGAGGTAAAAACTCATGCTAAACAGCTTAAAATCAGGAAATCGCCTTAGAGTCGATTTTGCTAAAGTCCCTACACAGATTGATGTACCCAATTTACTACAACTTCAGCAAAAAAGTTATGAACATTTTTTAAATATTGACGCGATGGATTCGGAGAGCGGAATTGAAAAGGTTTTCAAATCCATATTTCCTATTCATGACCCGCAAAACAGATTAACATTAGAGTATATAGGATGCGAAGTAAGCAGACCCAAATATAATGTCAGAGAGTGCATGGAAAGAGGGCTTACATACTCTGTAAACTTAAAGATGAATATAAGACTCATTCTTTGGAATAGGAATGAGGAAACCGGTGAAAAAGCCGGTGAAAAAGATATAAAAGAACAATCCATTTTTATTCGTGAGATTCCATTAATGACAGAGCGCACGTCATTTATCATCAACGGAATAGAGCGCGTAGTCGTAAACCAGCTTCACAGAAGTCCTGGCGTTATCTTCAAAGAAGAAGAGAGTGCGACGGTAGCCAACAAGCTGATATACACAGCGCAGATTATTCCTGACCGCGGCTCATGGCTATATTTTGAATATGATGCTAAAGATACGCTTTTTGTGCGCATCAACAAAAGAAGAAAAGTACCTATTACTATTCTGTTTAGAGCGCTTGGATACAGTAAGCAGGATATTTTAAAACTCTTTTATCCGATACAGAGCATAAAAATCAGAAATAATAAATTTCTAATGGAGTATATCCCAGATAACTTTGTAGGGCGCGTTGATTTTGACCTTAAAGATGAAAACGGCGAACTACTCGCGAGTGCGGGCAAAAGGCTTACAAAGAAAAAAGCCGATAAATTAGCGGAAGATGGCGTAAAATGGGTAGAGTATTCCGCAGAGATTTTGTCAAACCGCTTTTTGGCATCTCCTGTTATAAATCAGGAGAGCGGAGAGATTTTGTATGATACATTGACACAGCTTGAAGAGAACAAAATGATAAAAATCATAGAATCAGGCTGCGAAACAATAGAGATAGCAAACGATATCGCAAGCGGCGTAGATGACGCTATAATCAACTCATTTATAGCCGATGCGGAGACGCTGAAACTTTTGCGTCAGACGGAGAGCATTGAAGATGAAAACGACTTGGCGGCTATTAGGATTTACAAAGTCATGCGTCCTGGCGAGCCTGTTACAAAAGATGCCGCCAAAGCCTTTGTAAATGACCTTTTCTTTAATCCAGAAAGATATGATTTGACAAAAGTCGGCCGTATGAAAATGAACCACAAACTCGGACTTGATGTGCCAGAATACGTTACCGTCATGACAAACGAAGATATTATTAAAACAGCAAAGTATCTGATAAAGGTTAAAAACGGACAAGGGCATATAGACGACCGCGACCACCTCGGCAACAGAAGGATAAGGTCAATCGGCGAGCTTTTGGCAAATGAAATGCACACGGGACTTGCAAAAATGCAAAAAGCCATACGCGATAAATTTGGTGCGCTTGGCGGAAATGTTGAAGAATTGATGCCGCATGATTTGATAAATTCAAAGATGATAACAAGCTCTATCCTTGAGTTTTTTACAAGCGGACAGCTTTCACAGTTTATGGACCAGACCAATCCGTTAAGCGAGATTACGCATAAAAGACGTTTATCAGCGCTTGGCGAAGGCGGACTTGTAAAGGAGAGAGCAGGCTTTGAAGTGCGCGACGTTCACCCAACGCATTACGGCAGAATCTGCCCTGTTGAAACGCCTGAAGGTCAAAATATCGGTCTTATCAACACACTTGCAACTTATGCGAAAGTCAATGATTTGGGCTTTGTAGAAGCTCCGTACAGAAAAGTTGAAAACTGCAAGGTAACGGACGAGATAGTATATATCACGGCAACTCAAGAAGAGGGGCTTGTTATTGCTCCTGCGAGTACTCAGCTTGATGAAAAGGGAAACATAATAGAGGATTTGATAGAAGCCAGAGTAAACGGCGAAATAGTTCTTATAGAAAAAGAGAAAGTAACTCACATAGACCTCTCTTCAGCGATGGTTTCAGGCGTTGCCGCTTCGCTTATTCCATTTTTGGAACATGATGACGCAAACCGTGCGCTTATGGGTTCAAACATGCAGCGTCAAGCAGTGCCGCTTTTGAAAACAGCCGCTCCGATTGTCGGAACAGGCGTTGAAAAGATTGCCGCACGCGATTCATGGGAAGCCGTGAAAGCAAAAAGAGCAGGTATAGTAGAGAAAGTAGACAATAAAAATATCTATATTTTAGGCGAAGATGAGAACGGAGCATATATAGACCATTACGCGCTTGAGAAAAACTTAAGAACAAATCAAAATTCTACATTTACGCAAAATCCTGTCGTAAAAGCGGGCGAAAAGATTGAAAAAGGTCAAATCATAGCAGATGGTCCAAGCATGGACAGAGGCGAACTTGCTATCGGCAAAAACGCAATGGTCGCATTTATGCCATGGAACGGATATAACTTCGAAGATGCGATTATTATCAATGAACGACTTATTAAAGAGGATACTTTCACAAGCGTTCATATTTATGAAAAAGAGATAGAAGCCAGAGAGCTTAAAGACGGCGTTGAGGAGATAACAAAAGATATCCCCAATGTTAAAGAGGAAGATTTGGCGCATCTTGACGAAAGCGGCATAGTAAGAATTGGCACAAACGTAAGACCAGGAATGATACTTGTCGGAAAAGTTTCGCCAAAAGGCGAAGTAAAACCAACCCCTGAGGAGAGACTGCTTAGAGCGATTTTTGGTGAAAAGGCAGGACATGTGGTAAACAAATCCATGTACGCTACTCCGTCCATGGAGGGCGTTGTAACGGACGTCAAGATATTTACGAAAAAAGGTTACGACAAAGACCCAAGAGCTATAAAAGCGTATGAAAAAGAGAAAGAGATTTTGGACAGAGAGCATCATGACAAGCTTTTAATGCTGGACAGAGAAGAGATGCTTCGTATCAATTCGCTGCTTTCGCGCGAGAAGCTTGACAAAGACCAGGAGGTCAATAAAAAGCTTTACAAAAAAGGCAGTAAAATATCAAAAGACGATTTGGCAAATGTAAACCGTTTTTCATTAAATGCTTTGGCAAAAGCCTTTAATGACGATGTCCAAGCTCAATACGAACAGCTCAAAAACTACTTCCAAAACGAAAAAAAGAAACTTAAAGACGAACATGATAATAAACTTGATATCGTTGAAAAAGATGATATTTTGCCAAACGGCGTAGTAAAACTTGTCAAAGTATATATAGCCGCCAAACGTAAAATCAAAGTCGGCGACAAAATGTCTGGACGACACGGAAACAAGGGTATCGTTTCAAATATTGTCCCCGAAGTTGATATGCCATATCTTAAAGACGGTCAGATTGTAGATATCATCTTAAATCCTTTAGGCGTTCCTTCGCGTATGAATATAGGACAGATTCTTGAAGTGCATTTGGGACTTGCAGGAAGAAAACTCGGCTGGCAGATACATGAGATTATGACAAACAAAACAGGCGAATGGCTGCGTAATTTGCGTGAAAAGATGGTTGATATAGCTGATATTGCAAAGCTCATGAATGCCAAGAAATTTTTGGAAAAGATAGATGACGAGACGCTTTTGGAGTACGCGAGAGATTGGAGCAACGGCGTAAAATTTGCAACTCCAGTATTTGAAGGCGTCAATCAGGAAGAGTTTGCCAGATTATTCGAAATGGCAAAAATAGACTTAGATGGCAAGAGTGAACTTTACGATGGCAAAACAGGCGGAAAAATGCAGGAGAGAGTCAATGTGGGTTACATGTATATGCTAAAACTTCACCACTTGGTTGATGAAAAAGTACATGCAAGAAGTACGGGACCTTACTCTCTTGTAACGCAGCAGCCTGTCGGCGGAAAGGCGCTTTTTGGCGGACAAAGATTTGGAGAGATGGAGGTTTGGGCGCTTGAAGCTTACGGCGCGGCGAATACTCTTCAAGAGATGCTTACAGTAAAATCAGATGATGTAGAGGGACGTATCAGTGCGTATAAGGCTTTGACAAAAGGCGAAAACATACCAAGCAACGGCGTTCCCGAAACATTTTTTGTTTTGACAAACGAGTTGAAATCTTTGGCTTTGGATGTTGAGATTTATGACGAGGTGAACGAATAATGAAAAGATTTGAATTGATAAATGTAAACGAAGAGAACAGACCGCGCGATTTCAGGGCATTTCAATTGCGTTTGGCAAGTCCTGAAAAGATAAAGTCATGGAGTTACGGCGAAGTTAAAAAACCAGAAACTATCAACTATCGCACGTTAAAGCCGGAGCGCGACGGTCTTTTTTGCGCAAAAATTTTCGGACCCGTCAGAGATTACGAATGTTTGTGCGGCAAATATAAAAAAATGCGTTACAAAGGTGTCAAATGCGAAAAGTGCGGCGTTGAAGTAACAAGCACAAAAGTGCGCCGCTCGCGTATGGGACACATAGAGCTTGTAACTCCCGTTGCGCATATTTGGTATGTAAACTCCCTTCCAAGCCGTATCGGCACGCTCCTTGGCATAAAGATGAAAGATTTGGAGCGCGTGCTTTATTATGAGGCTTATATAGTTGAAGAGTCAGGCGAAGCTTATTATGACAATGAAAATACAAAAAAAGTCGCAAAATATGACGTTTTAAATGAAGAACAGCATCAGTCTTTGATGCAGAGATTTGAAAATACAGGTTTTAAGGCTGCTATGGGCGGCGATGTTATACAGAAAATGTTAGCCGAGCTTGATTTGGTTGCTATTTTGGAACAGTTAAAATCAGAAATAAGCTCCACAAATTCAGAATCCAAAAAAAAGATGATAGTAAAACGTCTCAAAGTTGTGGAAGCATTTTTAAACAGCGGCAACCGCCCCGAGTGGATGATGATAACCGTTCTTCCCGTTTTGCCGCCTGATTTGAGACCGCTTGTTGCGCTTGACGGCGGAAAATTTGCAGTTTCTGACGTAAACGACCTCTATAGACGCGTTATCAACAGAAACTCACGTTTGAAAAGACTGCTTGAGCTTGACGCGCCCGATATCATTATAAGAAACGAAAAACGTATGCTTCAAGAGTCTGTTGATGCGCTTTTTGACAACGGCAGACGTGCAAATGCAGTCAAGGGTTCAAACAAAAGACCATTAAAATCGCTTTCCGAAATCATCAAGGGAAAACAGGGACGTTTCAGACAAAACCTTCTTGGAAAAAGGGTGGATTTTTCAGGACGTTCCGTTATCGTTGTAGGGCCAAAACTCAGAATGGACCAGTGCGGACTTCCGAAACTTATGGCATTGGAGTTGTTCAAGCCGCATCTTTTGGCGCGACTTGAAGAGAAAGGTTATGCAACGACTGTAAAACAAGCCAAAAAGATGATAGAGGCAAAAACAAATGAAGTTTGGGAGTGCTTGTCTGAAGTTGTTAAAGACCATCCTGTTATGTTAAACCGCGCCCCTACACTACATAAACTCTCAATTCAAGCGTTTCATCCGATTTTGGTTGAGGGCAAGGCGATACAGCTTCACCCGTTAGTCTGCGCCGCTTTCAACGCTGACTTTGACGGCGACCAGATGGCTGTGCATGTACCGCTCTCTCAAGAGTCTATCACAGAGTGCAAAGTGTTGATGTTAAGCTCTATGAATATCTTGCTTCCTGCCAGCGGAAAAGCTGTAACCGTTCCATCACAGGATATGATTTTAGGACTTTACTATCTGACGCTTGAAAAGGCAAACGCCAAAGGCTCAAACAAGATATTTGCCAATATAGACGAAGTCATGATAGCGATAGAATCAGGTTATCTTGATATACATGCAAAGATTAAAACAAGAGTAGATGACAGGACTATATTTACAACGGCAGGCAGACTTATATTCAAAAATGCGATTCCTGATTTTGTTTCCGAAGAGTTTTGGAATACTATTATGAAGAAGAAAAATATCGCCTCTTTGATTGATTATGTCTATAAAGAGGGTGGATTTGAAGTTACGGCTGCATTTTTGGACAATTTAAAAAATCTTGGTTTTAAATACGCTACAGATGCTGGAATCTCTATCTCTATAGATGATATCAAAATACCAGAATCCAAGAAAAAAAGCATAGACGAAGCGAAAAGAAAAGTACGCGAAATTCAACAGCAATTCAGCGCGGGACTTTTGACCGAACAGGAGAGATACAATAAAATCGTTGATATCTGGACGGATACAAACAATATCGTCGCGGCAGAGATGATGAAACTTGTCAAGAGTGACAAAGACGGATTTAACTCAATTTATATGATGTCGGATTCGGGAGCGCGAGGAAGCGCGGCGCAAATCAGACAGTTAGCAGGCATGAGAGGTCTTATGGCAAAGCCTGACGGTTCTATCATAGAAACGCCCATCACCTCAAATTTTCGCGAGGGCTTGAATGTGCTTGAGTATTTTATCTCTACACACGGCGCAAGAAAAGGTTTGGCGGATACGGCTTTAAAAACTGCGAATGCGGGATATTTGACAAGAAAACTTATAGATGTTGCGCAAAACGTAAAAGTTACAATGGAAGACTGCGGCACTCATGAGGGCGTTGAGATAACGGAAATTACCGAAAGCGGCGATTTGATAGAGTCTTTGGAAGAGAGAGTGCTGGGCAGAGTTTTGGCAGAAGATGTTATAGATACTATCACAAATGAGGTTATATTTGCCGAAGGTACGCTGATAGATGAGAAAAAGGCAAGAACGCTCGGCGAAGCAGGAGTAAAATCAGTCGTCATCAGAACGCCTATTACATGCAAAGCCCCCAAAGGCGTCTGCTCAAAATGTTACGGTATCAACTTGGGCGAGGGCAGGCTTGTAAAACCCGGCGAAGCGGTAGGCATCATCTCCGCTCAATCAATCGGCGAACCAGGAACGCAGCTTACTCTAAGAACATTCCACATCGGCGGAACAGCTTCAACAGAACAGCAGGACAGACAAATCATAGCTCAAAAAGAGGGTTTTATCCGTTTTTATAACTTGAAAACCTATACGACAAAAGACGATAAAACCGTAGTTGCAAATAGACGAAATGCTGCTGTATTGCTTGTAGAGCCGAAAATCAAGGCTCCGTTTAAGGGGAAATACAGTATTGATTTTGCTTATGAAGAGGTTATTATCAATATTGAAGGTAAAAAAGAGAGCGCGAAATATGCGCTTAGAAAGAATGATATAGCAAAGCCAAGCGAACTTGCAGGTGTCGGCGGCAAAGTGGAGGGCAAACTCTATCTGCCGTTTGAAAACGGCGCTACAGTAGAGGCTGAGGAGAGTATCGTAGAGATTATAAAAGAGGGTTGGAATGTGCCTCAGCGTATCCCTTATGCGGCTGATTTGAAAATCAAAGATGGCGCGCCAATCACACAAAAAATCAAGGCAAACGCAAACGGTATCGTGAAATTTTATAAACTTCAGGCAGATTATCTTGAGAGATATCACGACTTTAAAAAAGGCGATGTGATAAATGTTAAGGGCATTTTTGCAGTTGTCGCCGACAAGGACGACAGAGAGGCTATCCGACACTATATCCCGCGAAACTCCATCCTTGAAGTGAGCGATAATACCGAAGTTACGGACAATGTGCTGATAGCCGTTCCAAAGAGCGACGAGCATACAACGATAGCCGAATGGGACCCGTATTCAACGCCTATTATTGCGGAAAACAGCGGTAGAGTCGTATTTGAAGATATAGAATCAGGCACAAGCGCAACCGAGCAGTATGACGAACTTACAGGTCAAAGCAGGCTTGTTATCAATGAATATCTACCATCAGGCATCAAACCGACGCTTGTTATTTCAACTAAAAATGACGAGATAATTAAATACCAGCTTGAACCTAAAACTGCCATTTTTGTTCAAGATGGAAGCGAAGTTAGACAGGCTGATTTGCTTGCGCGTACGCCAAAAGCCGTTGCAAAATCAAAAGATATCACGGGAGGTCTTCCGAGAGTCAGCGAACTTTTTGAGGCAAGACGACCGAAAAATGCCGCCGTTATTGCAGAGATTGACGGCGTGATAAGATTCGGCAAACCGCTTAGAGCCAAAGAGAGAATCATCATAGAAGGCGCGGGCGATACGTCAAGGGAGTATTTGATAGATAAATCGCAACAGATACACGTTCATGCAGGCGAATATGTTCATGCAGGCGAGAGATTAACGGACGGCGTTGCATCAAGCCATGATATTTTAAGGATATTAGGTGAAAAGGCGCTGCACTACTATCTCATTAGCGAAATTCAGCAGGTTTACCGCAGACAGGGCGTTGCGATAAGCGATAAGCATATTGAGATTATAGTTTCGCAAATGTTAAGACAAGTTAGAATTTTGGACAGCGGAAATACGAATTTTATCGTAGGCGACTTAATCAGCCGCCGCAAATTCAAAGAAGAGAACGAACGTATCATGAAGCTTGACGGAGAGCCTGCCATAGCAGAGCCTGTATTGCTTGGCGTAACAAGAGCGGCTATCGGCAGCGACAGTATTATATCCGCGGCTTCATTTCAAGAGACGACAAAAGTCTTGACGGAAGCAAGTATCGCGGCTAAGACAGATTATTTGGAAGATTTGAAGGAAAATGTCATCATCGGACGCATGATACCTGTCGGAACGGGCATATACGATGATAAAAGTATATCGGTCAAAGAGAACAAATAGCGGTGAAAAAGGTTAAGTTAAAAAACTTAATTTAACCTTTTTTTAAGTATATTTTAAATAAAATCACGGGTATTTTTCTACGGAAAAGACCACTAATTAAAAAGGAAACAGTGTGCCAACTATTAATCAGTTGATAAGAAAAGAGCGCGAAAAGGCTGTAAAAAAGTCCAAATCACCCGCTCTTAAACAGTGCCCTCAGAGGCGCGGAGTTTGCACGAGAGTCTATACTACGACTCCAAAAAAACCAAACTCAGCTCTTCGTAAGGTTGCCAAGGTGAGACTCACCAGCGGCTTTGAAGTGATAAGTTATATCGGCGGCGAAGGTCATAACCTCCAAGAGCATGCGATAGTGCTTGTAAGAGGCGGAAGAGTAAAAGACTTACCTGGCGTTAAGTATCATATCGTGCGCGGCGCGCTTGATACTGCAGGTGTTGCAAACAGAAAGGTAAGCCGAAGCAAATACGGAACAAAAAAACCGAAAGCGACGGCTAAATAATTAAAATTCAAGTAAATTTAAACACAGGCGCTGCCGTTAATTTTTCTGGCAGGGTTTGAGTAAAATTGCTTTAATCAATTTGAAGGAAATAAAAAAATGAGAAGAAGAAAATCTCCTGTACGAGAGGTGCTTCCAGACCCAATATACGGAAGCAAAGTTGTTACAAAATTTATCAACGCGTTAATGTATGACGGCAAAAAAAGCGTCGCGACAAAAATCATGTACGGCACATTGGCATTGATTGAAAAAAGAAGCGGCGATGTCAAAGGCATTGACATATTTAATAACGCTATTGATAATATCAAACCTGTCATGGAAGTTAAAAGCCGCCGTGTCGGCGGTGCGACATATCAGGTTCCCGTTGAGGTAAGACCTGCGCGTCAGCAGGCGCTTGCGCTTAGATGGATTATCTCATTTGCCCGCAAAAGAAGCGAAAGAACTATGATTGAGAAGCTGGCAAACGAATTAATGGATGCTGCAAACAACCGCGGCGCTTCATTCAAGAAAAAAGAAGATACTTATAAAATGGCAGAGGCGAATAAAGCGTTTGCTCACTATCGCTGGTAAAAGACAGATGTTAAAGCAGTTTTGTATATTTTTACAACAACTGCTTTTCTTGCATACAACTGAAAATAAAAATTAAGGACTGACAAATGGCAAGAAAAACTCCAATAGAAAGAGTCCGAAATATCGGAATTGCGGCACATATTGACGCGGGTAAAACCACAACAACAGAGCGTATTTTATATTATACGGGTATGTCGCACAAAATCGGCGAAGTTCATGACGGCGCTGCTACAACAGACTGGATGGAGCAGGAGAAAGAGAGAGGCATCACGATAACTTCGGCTGCGGTAACGTGCGTTTGGAAAGATTATCAGATAAATGTTATAGACACACCAGGACACGTTGACTTCACGATAGAAGTTGAGCGTTCAATGCGCGTGCTTGACGGCGCTGTTGCTGTATTTTGTGCAGTTGGCGGCGTTCAGCCCCAATCAGAAACAGTCTGGCGTCAAGCTAACAGATATCATGTTCCAAGAATGGTTTACGTAAACAAAATGGATAGAGTCGGAGCCGATTTTTACAAGGTAGAGAAACAAATCAAAGATAGACTCAAATCAAACCCTGTTCCGATTCAAATCCCAATCGGTGCGGAAGATAACTTCAAGGGCGTTATAGATTTGGTCAGCATGAAAGCGCTTGTATGGGAAGATGAGGCATCTTTGGGTTCAAAGTATGAAGTTGAAGAGATACCTGCAAATCTGCTTGACAAAGCTAAAGAATATAGAGATAAACTTGTTGAAGCGATTGCAGAAACAAGCGAAGAGTTGATGGAAAAATATCTTGGCGGCGAAGAGCTTAGCGTTGATGAAATAAAAACAGGACTTAAAATCGGATGCCACAATATGTCAATAGTTCCGATGACATGCGGCACTTCATTTAAAAACAAAGGTATTCAGCCGATGCTTGATGCGGTGGTTGATTATCTGCCTGCTCCGACGGAAGTTCAAGCGATAAAAGGTCAGTATGAAGACGGCACGGAAACAACTGTAGATTCAACAGACAGCGGCGAATTTGCTGCGCTTGCGTTTAAGATTATGACTGACCCGTTTGTCGGACAGCTTGCGTTTGTGCGTGTATATAGAGGCGTGCTTGAGAGCGGAAGTTATGCGCTTAACACAACAAAGGGCAAAAAAGAGAGAATAGGACGCCTTCTTAGAATGCATGCAAACAAGCGTGAAGAGATTAAAGAGCTTTACGCTGGTGAAATAGGAACGGTAGTTGGACTTAAAGATACGCTCACGGGCGACACTTTGGCAAGTGAAAAAGATAAGGTAATATTGGAAAAGATGGAATTTCCAAAGCCTGTTATTTCTGTTGCCGTAGAGCCTAAAACCAAAGCAGACCAGGAAAAAATGGGTATCGCGCTTCAAAAATTGGCTCAAGAAGACCCGTCTTTTAGAGTTGAAACTGATGAAGAGAGCGGACAGACCATTATATCAGGTATGGGCGAGCTGCACCTTGAGATTATCGTAGATAGAATGCTAAGAGAGTTTAAAGTAGAAGCCGAAGTAGGTCAGCCGCAGGTTGCCTATAGAGAAACTATAAGAAATGCTGTAAATCAAGAGTATAAATATGCCAAGCAGTCAGGCGGACGCGGTCAATACGGACATGTATTTTTGAAAATCGAGCCGTTGGAGCCTGGCAGCGGATATAAGTTTATCAACGACATCAAAGGCGGCGTTGTACCAAAAGAGTATATTCCTGCGGTTGATAAAGGCTGCCAGGAAGCGCTTCAAAGCGGTGTTCTTGCAGGTTATCCAGTGGAGGATATACAAGTTACGCTCTACGACGGTACTTATCACGAAGTGGATTCATCGGAAATGGCATTTAAACTTGCCGCTTCTATGGGCTTTAAAGAGGGTGCGAGAAAAGCAAACCCTGTGATTTTGGAGCCTATTATGAAAGTTGAAGTTGAAACGCCT
>JAISNG010000048.1 GCA_031276365.1 Campylobacteraceae bacterium
CCCCCGCCCCCGCCATATTGCAGTGGTGATATTTTTTGTAGTTGCATAGTTTTCAATGCCAACGAAGATGCCATAAAAGCCCCCGCAAATGCAGGTCCTGCGGGACCGCCAAATTCCCATCCGCCCTTCCATGACGCAACAGCTGACTCTATACCCTTTATTGTGGTATTTGCCAATGCCGCCGCTTTGCCGATTTGAAAGGCTTTTTTGCTATCGGCGTCCATTAAAGAAGATAAATTACTTAAAGTGTTTTTTGCGATATTTAATTTTGCCTGCATTTCGGCTTTAGCTACCGCTTCACGCGCTTTTGCGGCATCTTCTTCTATTTTCGTCAAGTCATCTTCATATTTTTTATTTGTCTCAAGCATTAAAGCGTCAAATTCTTGCTCGCTTAACAGCTTTTGCTCTTGTGCCGCAAGTAAAGTTTCTAAATCTTTTGCGTATTTTTCAGTTAAAAGTACATCTTCGCTTTTGTATCTATTCTGCAACTCTTCAAGTTCTTTCGTAGTCTCCTCTCTCATTTTTGCAATTTCTGGATTTTCCTCTTGTTCACCGCTTACGGACATTTGATTTCTTGCTTCAACCGCCGCTTCCGCCGCCTCTTTGGATTTTTGTTTGACTTTTTCAAGCCAAATATCAAACTGTTCAGAGGGCAACGGAGTGTCCGCTAAGGCTTTTATCTCATCTACTACAGATGCAACTTCAGCTTTTGCATCATTTTTAAACTTTGTTATCGTTTCAAGAGCTTCATTTTGTCCGACAATTATCTTATCAATCTCAACTCCTGGCAGATTATTTGCCCCATCAATTAGAGCATTAATAGCATTTGCCGCGCCCTGTTTCATGGTTTCAAAGCTTTGCAATATAGCTTCTATGACACTTGCCGCGCTCACTTGTAATGCGTAAAAAACTACTTTCAATCTTACAATGACATACTCAAAAGCTCTCCACCCATTAGCCAAAAATCCCACACCTTTAAGACCAATATCTACTGCTTTTTGTATAGTTCCTTGAAAAAATCCACTCTCTCCCGCCGCTTCGTGCAATTCGTCTGCTATGCCTTGCAATGCGGGAGCAAAAGCCGCCGCAAGCTGACTTGTTATGCCTGTATATGCCGCGTCCATTCTACTAAGAGCGTCGTTTGCCTGTTCAATTTGAGCGTATTGGACATCGCTTAACGCCATGCCGTAACGCCCTACCTCTTCAGCCGCTGTAGCAATAGAACCTGGGTCTAAATTTGCCATCGCAAGCGCAGAGCGCGAACCAAATATATCAGCCGATACCGCCGCCTGTTCAGACGCAGGAATTACCTCTCTGATTTTTTCGGTTAATGTTTGCATTCTTTCTGTTGCTGACATAGCGTTCAGTTCATTCAGACTTAAACCAAGTCGTTTAATCGCGTCGTATGTAGCCCCCGTTCCGTTTGAAGCTTGACCCATATTAACAGTCATTGTTCTTAACGCAGTAGTTAATTGTTCATTGCTGATACCAGCCAAATCAGCCGCCCGCTTCAATGTCAAAAGGTCAGTGGCTGAAGTATTTAATGCTCTTGATTGCTTGACTAAGGCGTCCGCGCTGTCAAGTCCGCTTTTTACAAGAGCAGCAGTTGCTGCGGCGGCAGCAGTAACTGCGGCCGCTGACCATTTGGCGATAGACGCGCTTGCGCTATTCAGCTTTTTCTGCAAATCGCTATCGTCGCCTTTAACTTTAACTGTTGCATTCGCCATTAAATAATCCTTTGCTCTTGCCAAGCTCGTAAATTTCTTGCATATCGTCGTTTACCGCCAAAGCGTCTATCAACGCATAAGCTTCGCCAAGCGTCATATTTCGCGCTTCTGATGGTGTGATTTTAAGCTTTCCGACCAATGCTCCGTACATCTCTCTTATCCCGTACTCTACTTTTTTTTTACATCTGTTTTGACGGGCTCTTTTGGCTGAGGCAGACAAGCAGTAACTATTTTCGTTACCATACCTATCGTTTCAGCATTTAGCCCGCCAAGCTCTTCTATCACATCTTCAGGCTTAACTCCTCTTATACCGCCAAATTCAAGCGTGTCGGATATGATTTGCATAGCCCAAGACAGAGGCAAAGTCTGTTTTACAAGCCTCTCTACGACATTATAAATACTGTAGTTACTTTTTTCTAAGTAATTCAGAAACTCTATCGTAGGTTTTACAACCGCTTTTTTGCCCTTATACTCAATCTCTATATCTTGCCAAATCATTCATTTTCCTTTAAGTTGGTATGCTTGTAGTTACAAGTCCTGAACTGTTGAAACTTGCCGAAAATGTTACGGCTTCATTGTAGCCGTGAGATTGCTGATAACTTGCGAGGAAAAAATCACCACTAAGAATAAAATCTGGCTCATTTGTTCCATTGTTACAATTAGTAAGATAAAACTCAAACGAAACAGCTTTTAGTAAGCTTGTTCCGCATGTTCCGTTATCCAATGCAAATTTAAACAGACTTGAGTTAAGAGCTGTTGCACTCAAATCTTCTAATCCCTCTATGCTAATCTCAACGCCTTTTTGTCCCGCGCGCGCAAGCATTCTTTGGATACCTTTATCACCATCGCTTGTGATGTCCACTGCCTCATTGTTGATTGTGAGGCTCTTTGTCCTCGCAGTTGCTACATAAACCGTGCCGATTTTTACCGCAACCGCTCTACCCATAAATTCATTCGCCATTTTTCACTCCTATGATTCTAAAACGCTGTGTTCCAAGCGTTGTTTGTCCGTCGGTTTCAATCGTAGTATCCGCATACTCAAAATCAATCCCGACACTCTTATAACCCTCTATCTCAATGCAGGCTCTATGCAGTAAGTTATAGATTTGCATTTGGATATTTTTGCACTCTTCTCTGCCTTTGAAAACCGAAACGACATTAATCGTTATCGTCGCTTCAAAACCAATCTGTCCGTCTGTGTCAAACGGTACAAACGTATCATCGCCTATGACTACATAGGGAGGTCTGATGACATTAACCTTACTCTGCTTGTGCGGGTATCTATCCAGCACTTGATAAGGCAAAGTAAGCAGTTTTTCTCTGATAGCAATCTGAAAATTAATCAATTACCACCGCCAAACTTATCTCTTTGCCGAAAATATCATTGATTTTTTTTCGGTTTTTCTCCAAAGCAGGCTCTAAAAAAGGTCTTACGCCCATCTTTTTACTTCCTTTTTCAAGCGCGGCGGCATACTTAACATTAGTTTTGACTTCAGCATAAGTATCATGCACGCTAATACTGATACTGTTCATTAGTCTGCCTGTGTCCTTATTAGGCGCGTCGCCCTCTTTACTTATCGTATGCCATTTTTTACCCCGCTTTACCTTTTTATCGCCATGAGAGACTTCTTTGATTGATTTTATGGCGTCGTTTTTGATGAGATTGGCGCTTAGAGTAAGAGCTTTTTTCAAGGCTTTTTTCTCTTCCAAAGCCACTTTCTCAAGCTGTTTTTTGACGGCGTCCACACCCGTAATCACAACTTTAGTTATCATTCTGTCCCTCCTCGCATGGCATTTCAAGCCACATATTTTTCTCTTCCATATTTAATATCGCTTTGATGTTAAACAGTCTGCCGAAATACTCTATCCTATCCGCAGGGCTTATGTCGTTTCTATATCTGATATAGACTTTGTGAGTGATGTTACTTTCTACTCTGTGAGCAAAAAACCTCTCACCGCCTGATAATGGCTTTATGTATGCTTTTAAAGTTAAGATATTTTCCCACTCTCCATTCCAACCGCCAGCAATTGTTTTATCTCCGACAAACCGTTGGATATGTATCGTGTTTCTTAACTTTCCAGCATTCAAACCATTGCAGCAAGCCATCAAAATACCTCCGCATATACGCGCCATCGAGATAAGAGCTTAGCCGCGCCGCTTTGAACCAATGCGTTCTCGCTCGCGCAACCGCCTCTATTCTCATAGTTAAACGCCGCCAAAGTCAATATCCCCTCTTTTATCTGTTCAGGTATATCACTACTCGCCTCTCCAAAACCCGCCGTGTAGATTATCTCAAGAGCGTTTTTATCGTGTTTTATATACCGATTTAACCAAGGGAGTATCAACCCTGAAGGCTTACCCTCTTTGATTTTACATTTAGAGACTATCTCGTCGCCGAAATAAAGCACGCTCTCAAGCGTAACTCTTGTTCCTGTGTAAAAAAGAGGTATTGGTCTAACTTCATAAGCATTATTTCCTGATAGATTAGGCGAAGTGAGCGTGCCATTAATCGGCAAAGTCTCAAAAATCAATCTTCGCTTCCTGTCTATCAACTCTAAACCTATGTAATCAATAACTTGTG
>JAISNG010000185.1 GCA_031276365.1 Campylobacteraceae bacterium
TGTAGAGTTTCAAATCGTCTGATTCGAGATATTTTGCGGCGGCTTCAGGCGTAAAGTCAATAATTGTCGGGCGTATCGCCTCATGAGCCTCCTGCGCGCTTTTTGATTTGGTTGTATAGTTTTTCGGCTTTTCGCTTAAGTATTTTTCGCCGTAAGCGCTCTGTATCTGTTTTCTTGCCGCATCCATCGCCTCTTTTGCGATATTGAGTGAATCCGTCCTCATATATGTGATAACGCCGCTTATGCCGCTTGGAGTTTTTACGCCCTCATATAGTTTTTGAGCCACGCTCATGGTCTTTTTCGGCGAAAATCCCAAAAGCGACGAAGCGCTCTGCTGCATTGTAGAGGTCATGAAAGGCGGCTGAGGTGCAGAAGTTCTGGTCTTTTTCTCTATAGACTCTATAATGTATGTTTTATCGCTCAGCGCATTTTTTATTTTTAAAGCCGCCGCTTCGTTTGTTATACCAAGCTTTTCAATTTTTTTGTTTTCAAATTCTACCAAAATAGCTTCGATATTCGGCGCAAACAGCGCGTCTATACTCCAATACTCCTCTTTTTTGAAAGCTCTTATCTCTCTTTCTCTGTCCACCACTATCTTAAGAGCGGAGGACTGCACTCTGCCCGCGCTTAAACCTTTTTGAATCTTCAAGCTAAGAAGCGGCGAGAGTTTGTAGCCTACTATCCTGTCCAGCAGCCTTCGCGCCTGCTGCGCATTTACGCTGTCTATATTTATATATCGCGGATTTTGCAGAGAGTTTGTAATAGCTGTTTTTGTTATCTCATGAAATACAATTCTGGGAAGTGTTTCGGGTTTTTCACCGATAGCAACCGCTATGTGATAGCCGATAGCCTCCCCTTCCCTATCTTCATCGGTTGCGATATATATTTTATCGCTGTTTTTTGCGGCTTCTTTTATCTCTTTTACTATTAAAGCGCGTTCTTTTTCTACTTTATACTCAGGTATGAATATAGAATTTTCAATCTTTATGCCAAAACTGTTTTTGGGTAAATCTCTTATATGCCCTTTGGACGCCAAAACAGAATATTCGTTTCCTAAAAAATTTTTAATTGTTTTTGCTTTTGCAGGCGATTCTACTATGATTAGTGATTTCACAACAGACCTTTTTTCTTAATTAATTGTGGAATTCTATCAAAAAAGATATAAACATGTCTAAAATTTTTAAATTTGTTTGTAAACGCTTCGCGCATATTCTGATTTTTACGCCAATAGAAATAATGGATAAAAAAATGTATAAAATTTACACGTTAAAGGATTAAAGCGGCAAATTAATCATCATATTATTTTTATTTAATATAAAAAATGTTATATTGGCATCGGTTTTTTATGCAGTACAAGCCAGAATGATTATTATATGCAGTTAGCAAAATATTCTTAAATTCGGGTTTTTAGCTGTAATGGAGCTGTTTAGTGGTGCAAAAACGTTTTTGGAGGGGCAAAACATGGTTAACATGATAAAAAAATCTACGAAAACAAAAAAGCAAGAAAAAGAAACATACAAAAAAGCTAAATTAGAAAAATGGCGAAAATTGTTTTGATGTTAAGGCAAAATATTGCTATATTGTCTTAATTGTATTTTAAATTTCAAACATCTAAAAGGTTAGGGACACTCTCATGAAAAAAAAGTTACATATAAGTGTTATTGCGGCGGCTTTGTGTTTAAGCGGCTTGTACGCAGCAGAGGGAAACAGCAGTGTGCTTGAAACGATTGAGGTTATAGAGACTGCCGAAATAGAACAAAGCGACAGAATCTCCAGCACAATTGACGAGCAGTTTACGAGGGAGACTGGAGCCAAAACTCTCAGCGAAGCGCTGCGGCAGACACCTGGTATCGTAAGTACATTTTCCGAAGAGGGCGGTACAAGAGGCGGCGTTAACATAAGAGGTTTCAGCGGCACGAGAGTTCCTGTATTTGTGGATGGTATTCCTGTTTTCTCACCTTATGATAAAAGCGTTGATGTTGCCAGAATTAACACCCTTGACATACATGAGATAACCGTTGCAAAAGGCTACACCTCATCACTACTTGGCGCAAATACGCTCGGCGGAGCTATCAATATCGTCTCCAAAAGACCTGCTGAGGGCTTTAGCGGTACATTGGGCGCAGGTATTTCAAGCTGGGGCGGACATGAGGAGAGTGCGAGCGTAGGCATCGGCGAAGATTTGTTTTATGCATCTTTGTCGGCTTTAAATACGCAAAGAGACTCTTATGAACTTCCGCATGGCTACACTCCTGCAGGAAATCAAGAACCTTACGGATATAAAAGAGAACATGCCGATACAAAAGATTTGCAGGTCAATTTTAAAGTAGGACTTACGCCTAACGATACAGACGAATATTCATTAAATTATATTTTGCAGCAGGGTGAAAAAGGACAGCCTTATTACGCCGCAGACCTTACTACCGCGATAAATCCTTTTTTGCCGAAATGGTATTGGAAAGATTTGGACAGGACAAGCTACTACTTTACCACAAAAACAAATTTTGACGTTTACACTATAAGTTCGCGTTGGTATTACGACCAGTTTTATAATTTTATAGACGATTATGGTTTTGAAGAGCAAAATTATCCCGATATAGAAAAAAACCATGAGTATGATGACAGTTCTTACGGCGCTATTGTAGAAGGCGATGTAAGACTTGCGGACGATAAAATATTTAAAGTCTCTCTTTCTCAAAAATATGATACTCACAAATACTCTGTGGAACAAATAGGAAATCCAAAAAAAGAGGAGAGTATAAAAGGACAAACGCTGTCCATAGGAGTTGAACATAGTTGGAAACTTAATGAACGCT
>JAISNG010000074.1 GCA_031276365.1 Campylobacteraceae bacterium
ATACTCAAAGTTATATAATTTTCCACTTTGCCCCAAATGGCAATATTTACGACAAGTCCTGCTGGAATCAGCGCATTGTTCATGATGCCCAAAACGCCTGCGTCCACCATAGTAGCGCCTTTGTTCCATAGAAAATATCCGACGCCCGAAGCCGCTAAGCCAAGCCACAACAGTACCTGCCATTGCGTAAGTGAAGGGTTGATTGCTCCAAAATCTCCAAATGCTAAAAATGCCAAAGATGTTACAATAAGCGCACCGAAATGAAAATAACCGAAAATCTCCTGCTGGTTGAAATTTCGGTTCTTTTCCATGATATATTTGTATGCGCTTTGTCCTGCTGCGAAACAGATATTTGCGCCCTGTACAAGTAAAAATCCGCTTAAAAATTCATTGTTTACATTGTCATATCGTATGATAAAAGCCCCAAGCACGGCGACAGCGGCACTTATCAAATATAAAAAATGAAACTGTCCGGCTAAAATATCATATATAAGCGTTACATAAAATGGCGTAAATATCGTAAAAAGCAGTATTTCAGGTACGCTTAAAAAGCTGTAAGAGTGGTACAAAAGCAAGTACATGATGCCTATTTGGACGGAGCCTATAAGCAATAATTGAAACTGCAATATTTTCGGTATGCCGCGAAATCTTGTAAACGGTACAAACAGCGCTGCAGCTAAAAATATGCGCACAAAGACTAAAAAATATTTATCAAGTCCCATGAGGTATTCAGCTATGAGACTAAATGAAAAAGCCCACAATATCGTTACTATTATCAGGTAAAACAATTAATTTCTCCTTAATTACCTAAGTATATATTTTGATGTGATTCATCTTTCTCATGTAAAACTTATATAATTTTATATGAAATCGGCAGAGTAAACAGCAAATCATGTGTTGGTTTCGGAAATTTTTTGGAAGCTTTTTCTATTGATTCTATGGCGCTTGTGTCAAGCATCGCAAAACCTGAACTTTTGACAATTTCTAAAAGTGTAATCTGTCCGTTTTTGTCTATTCTTATCTTTATCGTTGCGATGCCTTCCATACGCAGTTGTCTGGCTTTTGAGGGATAATTTTTTTTCGCCTCCTTGTCTATGGCGGCTCTGATAATTGCTATGATATGGTCATCTTCGGACGCAGAAGAGGACTCCGCTTCATCTCCGCTGTTTTGCGCTTGAAGTGTTGATGCGGCAGATGCGGCTGTTTGCGTTTGAGTCTGCTGGGTTTGGGTTGGCTGCGTATTTTCTTGTGTTGTCGTTTCGGTATTTTCTCGAATATCAGGCTCTATTGGAACAGGAACGGGGTCACTTTTTATAATCTGCTGCTGAACAGGTTCGGGCAGTTTTGGTTTTGGCGGCTCTTTTGGCTCAGGGTCATCTTTTGGAGGTTCTTCTGGTTTTGGCTCGTCTTTTGGAGGGTCTTTTGGTTGCGGTTCATCTTTGGGAAGTTCTTGTTGTGTTGTAACCTGTTCTTGAGATTCGGGCTGTTTTTCTACAAATGCCGTAAGAGCCATTTTCAGAGAAGCTTTTGATATTTCATGCAGTGCGATAATCTTTTTTTCAAAAGTAAAATTTTTGTAAAGAAACAAAAATGCACCGCTATGCACGGAGCATGAAAGTATAAAACCAATCAAAAATCCTATAATGTTACTTTCTTGACTTCTCATGTTTTGTTACTATCTGTATATTTTCATGTCCCTTGTTTTTGAGTATGTCTATAACGTCTATAAAACGTCCGAAGCTACTGACTTTATCGCCCAAAATAACAACCTCGTCCGAATTTCTAAGCAGTATTACTCTTGCTTTAAATTGTTCAATCGTAACCTCTCTGTCGTTTATGTACAGCTTGTCATCTTCGCCTATAATAACTTCAAGCGGTGGAGATTGAAACTCCTCTTTCACTATCGCGCTCGAAGCTGATGGCAAATCAACCTTTATTTTACCCTGCGCTATGAAAGTGGAAACGGTCAAAACGATAGAGAGCAATACCAGCATAACATCTATGAAAGGTACTACATTCATACCATCAGGTCGTTTAAGACGCATTTTTATTTGCCTTAAATTTTGCTATGCCTACATCCACTTGTCTTAGACACATTGTATATATCATCAAAGTCGGTATTGCAACCAAAAGTCCTGCCGCCGTAGCCTTAAGCGCCAAAGAGAGTCCTATCAGGATAGAATCCGTATCCAAAGCTCCTTTGCTCGCACCCATATCATAAAAAGTTACCATAACGCCGACAACCGTACCCAAAAGTCCTATATATGGAGCGTTTGAGCCGATAATAGAGAGCGCTGTTAGATTTTTTGTCAAATCATTTTCAAGCTCATTTTCATTCGTATAATCTTCCATGTTGTAAGTTTTGTAAAAAATCAGTCTTTCAAACGCAAACGTAAGAGACAAAACACTCATCAACCCCAATATACCGAATATCGCGTAATCCATATACTCTTTTATAAGCTCCATGAACTCCATGCAATCACCTTTAAAATAATTTTATACACTCAAATATGATAATAAATTTCAAATTGTACATTTTTAACTTTAAATCAGCCTTATAAAAAAACGACATAATCTTTCATAATTATATCATTCTAAATTTTATATTAGCTTTTATATAAAAGGAGGTGAATTTTTTTATTGTGTCGGGCATTGCTAAAATTTTAGCTAAAACAAAGTATAATCCCACTCTATTTTCAGGAGTAATTTTTTATGTTTGAAGCTGCTTGGAAGGCTATGGAAAAAGCCGTCAATATTCTACTTGTCTCACATGTCAATCCTGACTGCGACACGCTCGGCTGTTCTTTGGCGCTTCATGATGTTCTGCAAAAAGAGGGCAAAAGCAGTTATCTTTTTAATGCCACGCAAAATCTCCCGCGAAAGCTTGGATTTATGCCGTATTTTGACGAAATCCACTCTTTTTTGCCTGCAAAATTTGACACAGTTGTCGTGTGCGACTGCGCGAAATTCGACAGAACGGGACTTGATATAAACGAAGTGCGAAAGGAAGCTTTGATAGTAAATATAGACCATCATCTTACAAATTCGGCTTTCGGCGATATAAATCTCGTGATAACTCCTAATGCAAGCGCTTGTATGGTCGTGTATGAGATGCTGAAAAAAAACGGCGTCAAACTTTTGCCCAAAGCCGCTTCATGTCTTTATGCGGGGACGATTGATGATACGGGCTTTTTTGCGTACGGCGCGATGGACGCTTCAACATTTTCAAATATGTCGGAGCTTATAAATCTCGGCGCAGACCCTGCTTTAATATCCAAACACTTAAAGCAGAGCGTGCCGTTAGCAAGATTGCGACTTAGGGAGTATGCCGCCAAAAGTTTTGACTTGATGCGCAGCGGCATGGTCGGAATGCTGTTTATAAGACAGGAAGTTTTGAAACGCACGGGCGCAAAAAGAGAGGATACGGAAGATATCATAAATCTCATAAGAGACCTCGTGAGCGTTGAGATGGCAGTGATGATTTTGGAAGAGGAAGACGGCAGTTTCAAGATATCGTTAAGAAGTAAAAACTCTCTTGACGTCTCCAAAATAGCTCTTAAATTCGGCGGCGGCGGACATTTCGGCGCGGCAGGCTTTGAAAGCTTTGCTATGCATGCGGAAGATATAGCGCAAATGATACTTAATGAATTTGACAAAGGAATGAAAGATTATGGCACGCAGAAAAAATAATTCAAAAAGCAAACTTTTAGCCGCCGCGCTTTTTATCATAGCTTTGATGGCTTTTATATACAACTCCAAAATGTTTGAAAGAGAGTTACCGCAGATTGTTTCTGATGAGACTATATATTGGAATCTAAAAAAACCTCTTAATATCAAAATAAGCGATGCAAGCGGCATTAAACGCGTTTTGATACAACTTGGAGATGGAGAGAACAATATAACTTTATTTAACGAAAAACATAATGCCGATGAAAAAGAGATTGAGCTTAATATTACTTTTCCCAAAAAAGGTTTTTACAACAAGCAGGATAAATATACGCTAAGTTACGAAGTTGTAGACCACAGCTTTTGGAACTTTTTCATGGGCAATAAAATCATTAAAGAGTCCGTTATCATAGCAGACAGGCAGGAGCCGCTTATACATGTACTCGCAAATTCCTATAAAATCACAAAAGGCGGCGTTGGAATCGTTATATTTAAAACCGAAGACGCCAATCCTGCAGAAGTGTACGTAAAAACTGCTTTTGGCAAAAAATTTAAAGCTGTTCCATTCAAGAAAGATGGTTATTATATATCGCTTGTCGTTTGGCCAAGAGAGCAGAAAAACTTTGTCGGCGCCGAGATAGTTGCGACAGACCTTGCAGGAAATACGGCTCATGAGAAGATAAAATACTATTTTCAGGATAAAAATTACAAAAGTTCCAAAATCCAGCTTTCAAATTCGTTTTTAAGCAGTTCGGTATCTTCGCTTGCCCGCGATATAGCCGATGATGAGACGCAAAACATGAACTCTTTGGAGAAGTTTATATTTATCAATAACGCGCTAAGAAAAGAGAGTCTTGAAAAGATTGAGAAAGTATCCGAAAATATGGATTATGCCGAATATTTTACGCTCAAACCGTTTTATCCTTTAAAAAACAGCGCGGTTGTTGCAAGTTACGGGGATTTTAGGATATATGAATACAACAAGGAGAAGGTGAGCGAATCATACCATTTGGGACTTGATTTGGCGAGTACGGCGGAAGCGGAAATAGTCTCAAGCAATAGAGGTAAAATCGTTTATGCAGGAGAAAACGGCATTTACGGCAAAATGCTCGTCATATACCACGGGCTTGGCATCTATTCGCTCTACGCACACTGCTCAAAACTGCTGGTACAAGAGGGCGATGAGGTAATGGCAGGACAGCTTGTCGCTAAGACAGGAAAGACAGGCTTTGCTTTCGGCGACCATTTGCATTTCGGCATAGTTATACAAGGCATTGAAGTAAGACCTGAAGAGTGGATGGACGAAAAGTGGATGGACGACAATGTGTTTGAAGTTATAAAAAACGCAAATGATTTAATCAACAACGAAGAGAATAGCGTTAAATGGTAAAATAACTGAAAATATGGTATAAATACGGATAGTTTTTATCAATTTTAAAAAAGAGGAAAAAGTTTTGAAGCAAACGACCATCCTTAACAGGGTGGAGGGCGTAGGTATCGGACTTCATAAGGGCGAACCGATACGGATTATATTAGAACCGTTAGAAGCGAACAGCGGCATTGTTTTTTACAGAAGCGATATCGCATCGAGCATACCCGCACTCCCGCAATATGTTGTAAATACACAGATGGCAACCGTTATAGGTACTGGAGAGACAAGCGTGATTTCGACTATAGAACATCTTCTCTCGGCTATCAGTTCTTACGGCATAGATAATTTGCGAATTATCGTAGACGGCGCGGAAATACCTGTCATGGACGGCAGCAGCGCAAGTTTTTGTATGATGCTTGATGAGGCAGGGATAAGAGAGCTGGGCGCATATAAAAAAGTTATTGTTATCAAGCGCGATGTTGAAGTACGAGACGGCGATAAATTTTCGCGCGTCTTTGCGTCAAACAATCCCACATACCATTTTGTTATTGACTTTGCACATCCCATTATCGGCAGACAGGAATATACGTACGAATTTTCCAAAAAGAATTTTTTGAAGCAGATATCAAGAGCAAGAACTTTCGGTTTTTTGAAAGACGCGCAGATTTTGCGCAGCATGGGGCTTGGTCTCGGCGGTTCTTTGGACAATACGATAATTCTTGACGAAAATAAGGTCTTAAATCACGAAGGACTTCGCTTTGTGGACGAATTTGTACGCCATAAAATTTTGGACGCTATCGGCGATTTATGTCTGCTCGGTATGCCGATGCTCGGCAGTTACGACTCATATGCGGGAAGCCACAAATTAAACCACCTGCTTACAAAAGAGATACTCAAAGACCCGCAAAATTACGAAGTAAAAACTATCAGTAAATCTTTTCAACATGAAAAGGCATTAGCATAAAACTCAAAATAGACGCGCTTGTACTTGCGCTTGGAGCGCCGTTATTGGTGGGCATTTATCATAAAAATATGTTGATAAAAACATATGCAAACGATGAGCCTTCAAGTGAAGCGCTGCCGAAAATATTCGATGAAATTTTGCGCATGTACTGCATAAACGGACTTTTTTATACAAATACTCCGGGCAGTTTTATGTCTATAAAAGCAAGTTATGTTTTTTTAAAAAGTTTATCTATCGCGCTTGAAGCGCCCCTTTTTGCATGCGAAGGGTTTGTTTTCAACGGCAATGCTCCTATTAAGGCACTTGGCTCGCAATGGTTTTTTAAAGAAAAAGAGGGTATTGTTCTGAAGCAAAATCCAAAAGGCGAAACATCTTCGTTTGTTCTGCCCTTTAAGCTGGATAAAAATATATTCGGCATCGAGAGCGAACCTGTTTATATTTTACCTGCAGTTTAGGAGAAAAGTTGAAAATTACGATAAAAGTTCCTGCAACAAGCGCAAATTTAGGGCCAGGATTTGATGCTTTGGGACTTGCGTTAAAACTTTATAACGAAAGCACGATAGAGACTTCAAGTTATTTTTCTATATCTGTAAAAGGCGAGGGCGGCGACAAGCCCTATATAAAGACAAACAATACATTTGTAAATATTTTTTACGATGTGTACAAAGAGCTTACGGGCAGGCGTGATAATTTCAGATTTTCATTTTTTAACTCCATACCGTTTTCAAGAGGTTTGGGTAGTTCATCTGCAGTCATAACGGGTGCGATAGCCGCCGCTTATAAAATGGCAAATTTTGATGTAAACAAAGAGCAGATTGTCAATCAAGCCCTCTCATATGAGTCCCATCCCGACAATATCACTCCCGCAGTTTACGGGGGTTTTATCTCCGCACTTGTTCATGAGGGTAAAGTCGTCAAGATAAAAAAAGAGATTCCAAACATTATAAAAGCCGTAGTCGTGATACCAAATGCCGCTATGTCCACAGAGCGTTCCAGGGCTGCATTGCCAAAAGAGTACAAAATAAAAGATGTTGTTTTCAACCTCTCTCATGCCGCGCTTTTAAGTTCGGCATTCATGAGCGAAAATTGGGATATGCTTAAAATCGCATCGGAAGATATGATACATGAAAATATCCGCATGAAAGCTTTGAGCGAACTTTTTGACGTAAGACGTATAGCTTACAGCGAAGGAGCGCTTCTAAGTACGCTTTCGGGCAGTGGTTCAAGCTTTTTAAATCTTACTTACGAAAAACATGTAAGCAAGCTTGCAAATACGTTAAAATCCTCATTTAAAGAGTTCAGAGTCATTGAACTTGAGATAGATAATGACGGATTTAGCATCTTAGAGCGATAAAAACAGGAAATTTTGGTATAATAATGAGCGAAAAAAATAACCCCGTACGCATGTGTGTAATATGCAAAAGCCGTTTAAGTCAAAAATCTCTTTACAGATTTCAGGTAAAAGACGGCGTTTTAAAACCGTTTTGTAAAAGCGGGCGAAGTTTTTATATCTGTAAAGTATGCCTTGATGAAAATCAGCAGAAACTTATAAGAGTATTAAACAACAAATACAACCTAAACTTGCCTTATGTACCGACATATGGTGAAACTTTGAAGGAGATATCATTAAATGGTTGAAAAGGTAAAAATTGTAGAGAT
>JAISNG010000104.1 GCA_031276365.1 Campylobacteraceae bacterium
TGAATATGTGTATTTTACGTATAATAACATACATAAACCTGCTCTTTTAGGTCTTTTGGGAGCTATTATTGGACTTGGCGGACATACGCAGCTGTTCGGAAATGATGGACGTTTAAAAAACGGCGGTTATCCTGAGTTTTATGAGAAATTGCGCGTTTTAAGCGTTTCCATAACACCGCTTGCTCCCAATGGATATTTCAGCAAAAAGATACAGGTTTTTAACAACAGTGTCGGATACGCATCATATGAAGCAGGCGGCAATTTGATAGTACGTGAGCAGTGGCTGGAAAATCCTTCATGGCAGATAATAATACTTGAAGACGTAAGTGAAGAGTATAAAAAGTTAAAAAAATATCTGCTTGAAAGCAGAACGGTTTTCATACCCTATCTTGGTAAAAATGACCATTTTGCACAAATTTCGGAGGTTAAAACCATTGATTTGACAGCTCCTGTTCATAACTATATAGATTCACTGTTCATCAAAAACTTTGACGTTCTGGATGGTCATGAAAAAGATGACGAAACACCATATCTTTTTCAGGAAATTGCACCTGTAAGTTTAGAAAAAACATACCATTTTTATGAATATGATGCTTTGATTTTTACAAATTTGGAATTACAAAAAATACCCGACAATACGTATGAATATGACGGTAAAAATTACACCTTTATCTGATTTTGATATAGACGAAAAATATCTTGCGCATACTCCAAGTGAAACTTTGACGGCACATGCCGATTTAACGCTGGAGTATTTTTATAAGATTATCAATGCCAAAAATATAGAGATATTAATAGACAATCTTATAAGAAAAATATCCGCAGAAAATTTTGCATTGATAAAAGAGATGTTTATCAATGCCGTGTATTTGCACGATATTGGCAAGAAAAATCCATATTTTCAAGCCAATAAAATGAAAAATGACTGTTTTAAAGAGTATCGCAACTCTACAAACAGCACAAATCATTCCGCATGTTCATCTGATTTATACATCAAATGCTACCTGAAAAATCATATTGACAAAATCAGTGACAAAAATGAACAAACAAAGATGAGGTTTATTTTATACTCTTTCTCATATCAGATAGCCAAGCATCATGGGAAATTAGATGAATTTAAAGAATATAAAAATGATGATATTATTCCGCAAAAATATTGGTATCATTTCAATAAATTTAAAATTCCTCATTTTGAGTTTTATATTTTAAATAAACTGCTATTTTCTCTACTTGTATCAAGCGATTATTACGCTACAACCGCATATAAATGCGATATGGAATTTAACAATTTTGGTTTGCTGGATGAAAAAACAAAAACTCTTTTAAGAGAAATATTTGATATTTATAAAGACGGCATAAAAAACAAAAATGGTATTAATGAGATAAGAGATGCTGTCTATGTTGAAGCGCAAAATAATCTTGTAAATAATATAAATAAAAATATATTTTATCTTGAAGCTCCAACGGGAAGTGGAAAAACTATTACATCAATAAATCTGGCACTAACTATTTTAGAAAATCAAATGAATATAAATAAAGTATTTTATGTATTTCCATTTAATACATTGGTGGAACAGACAAAATCCGTATTAGATAAAATATTTGCTGACTCTTTGGAAATAGAGGTGATAAATTCCATAACACCTATTATGCAAGTGAGTGAAGATAAACAAGAAGATGAGGAAACAAAATACAATAAAGCATATCTGAACAGGCTATTTTTTCATAAACCTTTTATCGTAACTACGCATGTGAATTTTTTTAATATCCTGTTTGGCGCTTCCAAAGAGGATAATTTTCCTTTATGGCAATTTGCAAACAGTGTAATTATATTGGATGAGATACAAAGTTATGATAATAATCTTTGGATGTATATGGCTGATTTTTTTGATAAATATGCCGAATTATTAAATATAAAAATTATTATTATGTCTGCGACATTGCCAAAATTAGACTATTTTTTGGAAAAAACGACAAATTTTGCAGATTTGATTTGTACCGATAAAAAAGAGAAGTTTTTTCAAAACAGATATTTTAAAAATAGAGTAAAAATTGAATATCTTAAATCTCTAAATGAAATTACTATAGAAGAATTATATGAAAAATTTTTGAAAGAGTATCCTATCTATCAAAAGATTTTATTTGAATTTATCAAAAAACAGACAGCGAGAGATTTTTTTAATTTATTAATAGAAAATGGCTTTGAAAATATTTATGAACTTAGCGGAGATGACAATAAGGCTTACAGGCATTTTGTTATTGAAAAAAGTAAAGATGATAACCCGATGGTCATAGTGGCAACTCAAGTCATAGAAGCTGGAATTGATATTGACATGGATATGGGTTTCAAGGATATCTCTACACTTGACGGTGAAGAGCAGTTCATGGGACGTATAAACAGAAATTGTCTTAAAAACCATCTAAATCCTAAAGTCTGTTTTTTCAATCTTGATAATGCAAATAGAATATATAAAAATGATAATAGATTGGAATTTAATTTAAAAAGAGATGAATTTAAAAAGGTGTTAGAAAATAAGGATTTTCAAAGTTACTACAAAGCTGTTTTTGACAAAATCAAAAAAACTCAAGAGCGTTATAAAAACGGTTTGAATACGATATATGAATCTTTTGAAGAAAATGTAAAATTTTTAAATTATAAAGAGATGGAACGCTGTATGACACTAATAAATACTCAAACTTTTACTCTCTATTTTCCATTTAAGATAGATATTTCAAAATATAAAAATATATCTGAATTTCAAAATCTCAATATGGATTTTATTACTGACGGAGCGCTTGATGGTCAAAAAGTCTGGGATAAATTTTTAGAATTAAATAAGATAGATAATTTTGTCAAAAAAGAGATTGAAAAGTCGAAAATTAATGCTCTCATGCAGTTTTTTACATTTAACATATTCAGATACGGTAGTCAAAGACCAATTTTGGGTGAGATTGAACACGGATTTTATTATGTAGAAAATTTTAGTGAGTTTATTACGGAAGATGGGAAATTTAACAGAGTGCGTTTTAACGAAATCAAAAATAGTGAGTTTTTATAAAATATGATTAAAATCACAGGCACTCTGATAAATTACTATTTTCACTGTAAAACACAGTGTTGGCTATCCGCAAATCGTCTAAATCTTGAAGATAACAGCGAGGATGTCCGCATCGGAAAAGTGCTTCATGAGATAAACGAAGAAAAAAGCAAACACGCAGAAATACAGCTTGGAAATGTAAAAATAGACAAAATAACGGACGATTATGTGGTTGAATTTAAAAAATCAGACTCCGACCCCGAAGCTGCAAAATGGCAGCTATTGCTTGAACTTTTTACGCTGAAACAAAAGGGGATTGAGAAAAAAGGCAGACTTGAATATGCCGAAAAAAATAGACAAACAAAAACAGAAACTGTGATTTTAGATGATGCATATGAGGAGGGACTTTTGAGAATTTTTGAGGAGATAGACGCGTTGGTTGCAAAACCAGCACCGCCAAGCCCCGTATTTGCGCCCAAATGCAAAAGATGCGCTTATTACGAATATTGTTTTATATAGGAGATTTTATGTCCCGCACACGTTACATTTTTTCCATGGGAGAACTCCAGCGCAAAGACAACTCTATCGCTTTTATCAACAAAGATAAAAGATTATATCTGCCGATTGAGGAGATGAGGGAGCTTTATTGCCTGAATGAGGTAAGTTTTAATACAAAATTTTTAGACTTTATCTCAAAAGCTGGAATAACAATGCATATTTTTAATTACGGCGGCGGATATAGCGGCACTTTTTATCCGAAAGAATATCTCATAAACGGCAATTTAACAGTGAAACAGTCGCTGTGTTTTGTGGAGCATCGCATCATCATCGCAAAAAACATTGTCGGCGCGATAGCAAAAAATATACATGAAGTTTTGTATCATTACTACAGGCACGACAAAA
>JAISNG010000040.1 GCA_031276365.1 Campylobacteraceae bacterium
GAAAGATTGGAATCCGCCGCCGCCAAATCAATCAACAATTCAAACTGCTGGCGGATAGTCGCGCCAAATCCGCCAAGCTCTTTTGGAACTCTAAGCGCGCCAAATCCAGCCGCCAAAAGCTCTTTTACTTCATCATACGCCAACTCGCGCTTGTTTTCGCGTTCCGCCGCGCTTGAGGCGATCTTCTCAAAAATCGGAGCAAACCGCTCCCTTAAAACCTTGATGTCTGCGCTCATGTAAGCTCCTTTTAAATTATTTATTTGCTTTTTAACGTTTAAAATATGCAGCCACAATCAATCCCTTGCCGAAAACTTTTCAACAGGTTTGAAACGGGCTATCAAATTGCCAAAACTCTCACCCGCATCCTGTTCTATATAACGCTCAATCGCCTCTCTTGTTTGCAGATTTAAAACAAGCGACGGTTCAGACTGAAAACGGAAAAAAGCCGATGCTGCGCGCTCGCTTACCGCCGATGCAGGAAATAACGCTTCCAAATGGGCGGCATATTTCGGGTCGCCCAAAAAGAGTCTTGTAGCCTCTGTCGCGCCATGTCCGTGCTTTTTCCAGTGCGCGTCAAACTGCGCTTCTATCCATTTCGCATCAAATTCACCCTTGTGTTCTTTTGCCGCTTTCACCAGTGCAGCAACTTGGATAGAGACATTTTGCGCACCCTGTCCTGCAATCGGGTCAAAGATAATCGCGCTGTCGCCGATAGCGGCAACCGCCCTGCCGCTTTTGGTAAAACCGACTGCCTTGCGTACATGCGGTGTAACCGCGCCTTTTAGCCACGAATGCGAATCACTCTTTATGGTTTTAAGTTTCGCAACCTCTTTGACATCTTCGGGAAAATAATCGCGGATAATTTCATTGAAAATCCTTAATGCCGATTCGGCATCACTCGCTTCGTCAAAGCGTTTTTGCCAGTCGGTATTTGGCTTGGCAAATCCCAAAATACTCCAGCTATGACCGATATCCTTATGCAAAATCGGACCCAAAAATATCTCGCCGTATGGATCATTTCCGAAAAAAAGATTGTGCTTCCAGCCGACTTTGCTTCGGTAGTCAAATGTCTTCTTGTCATATGGTAATCCTTCCACATTGACCGTCAAAAGATATCTTTGCGGTTCGGTGTAAACAGTGCGGCTTTTATCTATCTCAAACAAATCAATAAGTCCGCCTTTGCCTGTGCCTACAAGTGTCAAATCGTTCTGTTTTGCAATCTCATCAAGTCGGTCAATATCAATCTCCTCAACCCTGAATGTACCGCCGCGTTCAAGAAACCGTCCTATTCTATCATCTGCTCTAAGCCGCGAATCAACCGCCTGCGCCCTGAAATAACGAAAGTCAAAATCAAACGATAAAAGCGGCGTTTTGTCGGGATTGTATGCCCTCACCGAAAAGCCGTCAGTATAACTGTCCTCACCATATATATCCTCGATAATTTCCGCATCCGTCTCTAATGAAGGTTTGCCAAAATATATCGCCGTACCTGTAGCGGGAACGCCATCGCGCAAAGTTTTTCTATCTTTGTCGCTGTAAAGCGTTACGTCAAATCCTGCATTTAATAACCCCAACGCTACACTTGAGCCTGCTATGCCTGCGCCTATTACCGCAGCTTTTCTTTTTTCAGCCATGTTTTACTCCTTTTAGTATTGTAAATATCTGTAAGATGTCTCTTTTGCCAAAACTCGTATCAAAAACTTTTGCACCTTTTAACCGTCTTTGTCTTTTTAACTCTCTTGTTCTCTCTTTTTTGTCTGCTGCGGCAAATTTTGCTATCACAGCCAAAATAGCTTCTGTCTGCTCCGCACTGATATTTCTCATACTAAACTCCTAATAATCCGAAACTGCCGTTAAGCTATCCTTCACAAGAGGGTCGTCCGTAGTTTTTAAATACTCTTGTACTCTTGGGTCGGCAAATACCTTTTGAAGCTTTTTTATCTGCGGGTCGTTCAAAAACTTCGTTCCCACGACAAACTGCGCAGCAAAAGTTCTTGGAGGCGGTGGAAAAAATATCCCTTTTTCACGCGGAATTTTGCCCGCATCAAAATTGCCTATAAATCCCAATGCCGCATCAACAGAATCCAGCACGCGCGGCAGAGTCAAAAAGTCAAGTTCTTTAAACTCAAAATTTCGCGGATTTTTAACAATATCGCGCAGTGTCGCTGTTCTTGGCTCAACGTTTGGATTTAGTTCGACAAGTCCTTCGCGCGCCAAAAGCCAAAGCGCCTGTCCTTGATTGCCTATATCCGCAGGAATAGCTATCACCGCGCCATTTGGAAGTTCGTCTATACTCTTATGTTTATCTGAATATACGCCGAAATTCCACTGAAAAACAGGAAAAAGCGATGTCAGTCCAAATCCATTCGCCTCAACAACCTGCCTCAAATACCACTCATGCTGATAGATAGTTGCGGCATATTCTCCATCGGCAACTGCGCCATTTGCGATAATGGGGTCTTGTATGCCAACAGGTTCTATCTTGATACCGTAATCAGGCGCAATATTTTCAGCTATAAACTTCAAAAGACGCTCTTCACCAGCTTCCGCAGGCTCATAGTGAACCTTTAACGTATCACCGAAAACAATAGTGTCGGACTTTTGGGATTTGAAATACAAAAATGCTCCAAGCGCCGCCGCTACCACAATGACCAAAGCAATCCATACGGTTTTGCTTTTGTTTTTTATATTGAAATTTTTATCTGTCTTTGACATTTTTACTCCTAATAACAGGCTTTCTCGCCTATTTGTTTGCTTTCTCTTTTTTTATCTTTTCAATATCGCGGTAACGCGCCGCAGGGTGATTTTCAGGCAAATAGCGATGACCGAAAATCTTTTCACGCAATGTGCCGTCATTGTATGACGTCGGATATACGCCGCGTTTTTGAAGTTCTGGGACAAGGTACTTGATGACATCTTCAAACGTCTCATGCGACACGGCATAAGCGATATTAAAACCGTCCACATCTGTGTATTCAACCCACTCTTGCAGCTGGTCGGCAACCGTTTTGGCAGAACCAACAAACAGCGGTCCCATACCGCCTATGCCAACCCATTCAGCCAAATCATTCGGCGTCCAATCCTTCTCGCCGTTTGTCAAATCCTCAATAACAGAGACAGCGGCATTGGTATCCTCTTTTTTGAGCGTCTCGTCAGGCTTGTACGCACCAAGATTGATTCCGCTCCAGCCAGATATCAAAGACAAAGCGCCGTCATATGAAACATATTTTTTATACTCCTCATGTTTTGCTTTTGCCTTTTCGTCCGTTTCATCTACGATGATGGTTATCAACGCCAGCACAAGTAATTTTTCAGGGTCGCGTCCGTTTTCGGCGGCTTGTCTGCGAATGTCCGCAACATACTCTTTAACCACTTTTTTACCTGGTGTAGCAACAAATACAAGCTCTGCATGTTTTGATGCAAATTTCCTGCCAGCTTTGGAAGTTCCAGCCTGAAACAAAACAGGCGTTCTTTGCGGCGAAGGCTCTGTTAAACCAATGCCAGGAACTTCAAAATATTTACCTTTATGTCCTATCTCATGAACTTTATTTGGGTCGGCAAAAATGCGCTTTTCTCTATCGCGAACCACAGCGCCGTCTTCCCAGCTGCCCTCAAGCAGTTTATATATGACTTCCAGATACTCTTCGGCAACTTCATATCGGTCATCGTGGCGGTCTAAGCCGTTGTAGCCGATATTTTTTGCACCGCTTTCAAGATATGAAGTTACTATATTCCAGCCGACGCGTCCTTTTGTGTAGTGGTCGGCTGTGGCTATGCGGCGCGCAAAAGTATATGGGTGTTCAAAAGAGGTTGATGATGTGATACCGATACCAACATGTTTTGTCGCTTGCGCAACGGGTCCTGCTATTTGCAAAGGGTCATTGACAGGAATCTGCGCGCCGCTTTTGATTGCCGCACGCGCATCATTGTTATATACATCGTAATATCCGATAACATCTGCGATAAAAATCGCTGCAAAATAGCCTTTTTCTAATGTTTTTGCCAAATCCGTCCAGTATTCCAAATCCTTATACTGCCACGACCTGTCCCTCGGATGCGCCCAAAGTCCTGGTGCTTGATGTCCCGCGCAATTCATCTCAAATGCGTTAAAGAAAAATTTTTTACCCACAATGCGCTCCTTTTTATAAACCTTTAATTATCGGAAACAGGCGTCAAAACGCCGGCAACCAATGGGTCGTCCGTCGTTGCAAGATACTCTTGTATTCTTGGGTCAGCAAACGCATCATGGAGTTTTTTAATCTGTGGGTCATTTAAAAATTTCGTCCCTATAACCAGACGCGAAGCAAATGTTTTAGGCGCTTTTGGAAAAAGTATGACTTTATCTCTTGAGATTTTTCCCGCATCAAACTGCGAAATATAACCTATAGCCGCATCAACAGAGTCCAGCACGCGCGGCAAAGTCAACAAGTCAAGCTCCTTAAACTCAAATCCGCGCGGATTTTCAACGATATCGCGTATTTTGGCGATTCTTGGTTCAATATTGGGATTTAATTTTATCAACCCCTCACGCTGCAAAAGCCAAAGTGCCTGTCCTTGATTTGCGCCATCCACGGGAATAACCACTACAGCGCCGCTTGGGAGTTCGTCTATACTTTTATATTTGTCCGAATAGATGCCAAATCCCCATTGAAATACCTCCACCGTAGGCGTTAATTCAAAACCGTTGGCATCCACTACCTGCTTTAGCCACCATTGATGCTGATATATAGTCGCGGCATATTGTCCGTCAGCTACAGCGCGGTCAGCTTGTACAGGGTCTTGCAGTCCCACGGCTTCTATCTTGATGTCGTAATCAGGTGCGATATTTTTCGCAACAAACTTTATGATGCTCTCCTCGCCCGCCATTGCAGGCTCAAAATGCACCTTCAGAGTATCCCCAAAAACAACAGTTTCCGAACTTTGAGACTTAAAATAAAAAAATATGCCTGCTATCACAGCAAGCACAACTACGCCTGAAATAACCCATGCAAATTTGCTTCTCTTTTTCAGCTGAAAATTCACATCTTTTGACATCTTACTTCCTTTTTTAAAAATTTAATGACTTGTTAAACGGACAAGACGGTCGCCTATCCATTGAACGATTTGAATGCTTACAATTAAAATGATAATGGTTGAAATCATAATATTATGGTCAAACCTCTGATATCCGTAAACAACGGCAAGATAACCTATGCCTCCCGCGCCTATCGTGCCTGCAATCGCCGAATACTCTATCATGGAGATTGTATTTAGCGTAATGGCGGCTATGATACCGGGCAACGCTTCGCTTAATTGTGCGCGCGTGATAATCTGCAAAAAAGAGCCGCAAGAGACGAGTCCAACGGCGTTAACTTCACGCGGTAAGTCGCGCAAGGCATTTTCAACCAGACGCGCAAAAAACGGCGTGCCTGCTATGACCATTGGCACAACGGCAGCGCGAATGCCTATCGTCGTTCCCGTTATATATTTGGTAAAAGGGATAATAGCCGCCATCAAAACCAAAAACGGCAGTGAACGCCCTATATTTACAAACCAGCTAAGCACCCCGTTGAACCGCCGATGCGGAAAAAGTCCGTATGCAGAAGTGTTGAACAGCAAAACCCCCGTTACTCCGCCTATCAATATGACCAATATCATCACGATACCCACCATTGTAACCGTTTCAAGATATGCGGGAATGAGCAGCGTATGCACCTGCGACCACGGAGTGTCGTTTCCTAATATCGTTGCTTTAACGCTCATGCCGTAATCCTCCCCTTGCTTTCATTAAAATCCGCATTGTTTTTAAATTCAAAATGCAAGCCGATTTTACGCAGGGCATTTCCGACAGCCAAAATATCAACTTTCCCCTCATATAAAAATTCAAATCCCACAAGAGCGCGCCCGTAAAAGCTTTCACCGCCTGTTTGTTCTATAT
>JAISNG010000156.1 GCA_031276365.1 Campylobacteraceae bacterium
CAAATGGCAATCATTTCGCAGCAGCAAATTTCAAAATTATCGCAATATTTTTCTATCATTCATCATACAAAAGGGCGCATCAGACTTGCGATAAGCCCTAAAATCATGCAGCTGCAGCAGGAGTTTAAAACACTCAATATTTCATTGGATAAGGCAAAGGAGTTTGTTAAAAATATTGACGGCATAAAAGAGTTCAAATTTATCGCTCTTTTGGGAACTGTAACGATTATTTACGACAGCGATATTTTTAATGTACGGATTATAGAAGATTTTATAAACGCCCAAAACTTGGAACATGTAACAGAGTTTATAAATACTCTTATAGATAAATTCAATATTGCAGGAGGATAACATGGCGTTACCGATTTTTGCAGCAGGAGTTGCCGTTGGCGCTCTTGCCGTAGCGGCTTTTAACAACAGGGCAAAGATAGCGGACAAACTTCAAAAAGGCGTAAAACAAGCCAAAAAGATAGCTCGCAAAGAGTTAGACGAAGCTTTCAAGTTTGCCGAAAAAGTCAAAGATGAATTAAAACTACAAAAACCAAAAAGAGTGCAAAGCAGAAAAAGAAAAACGGCGGTAAAGCAGAAAACGGAAAATAAAAATGCCTCTTGATACAGGTGAACCACGCTCTGTTGCGGGGAATTTTATCAGCGCTTTGGCTTCGTCTGGAGCGATATCCGCAGGCATTCCGAAAAAGCGCAAAGCCATGAAAAATATTTTTCAAAGTGCGATTGCGGCGGCGAGTGCGATTGCGGCAGCAAACTGCATCGGGGAAGGCAAATATGTAAATGCGGCGGGCTCTTTTGGCGCAGGTGCGGCGGGAGTCTATGTACTTGAAAAACTATATTCCAAAAAGGTAAAAAAGATGAGTAAAAAAGATAAAAAGAACAGTAAAAAGAAAAACGTCAAAAACGCTTCATCGCTTTTGAATACAAATTTCGGTTTTACGGGCGGAGATTTTGTCGTCGGAGCATTGATAGGTGCGGCAGCAGCTTATGTATTGACAAATAAGGAAGCAAGCGCGGCTGTTATGAAAATGCTGGCAAAGAGTACAAATTTTCTGCAATCAAGTTTTGAAGAATTAAAAGAACGCTTTGAAGATGCAAAAGCCGAAGTACAGGAAGAAAACTAAAATTTGAACCGTTTTTTTCTAAAACATGAAAGCCTAAAAAGGAGGCGCTACGGCTCTTTTTACATAAATCGCAGATGTAATACAGACGCGCTTGGCATACGTCTTGAGAGTATTAACGGCGTAAAAAAAGCTAAAGTCAATCCTCTTGCACGCACCTTTACGCTATATGCCGATGAGAATGGCTGGAACGTGCTAAAAATTGAACGCGAACTCTCAAAGATAGATTTTAAATCTTTTGCAGACAAATATGTACCGAAAAAAAAGCTGATTAGATGCAACGACAGCTCTTTTTCAGGGCTTTTTCGCTCTGTTGGGGCTTTAGCTTTTAGTATGATGGTAAATACTAATAATATAAAATTTTTTATTACATTTTTGGCTGCTGCTCCACTTTTTGCAAAAGGCATAAATGACCTTATCAAAAGCGGACTTACTTCAAAAGTGCTGGAAGCTATGGCTGTTAGCGTATCGCTCGCAAGGAGGGATTATACTGCCGCTAACAGCACTAACGCACTTTTGGAACTTGGCGAATACATAGAGGAAACTACCGTCCAAAAAAGCGACGAATTGATTAAGGAACTTGGAAAGCCGAATATCGACAAGGTTTGGATTGAAGAGGTCGCAGAGGGTAAAAAAATATTAAGACAGATACCCGCACTCTCCGTCAAAATCGGAAATATCGTCGTTGTCGGCACAGGTGAAACAGTAGCTATAGACGGACATGTGATAGCAGGCGCCGCAACGGTAAATCAAGCCTCCATGACAGGCGAATATGAACCCGTCAAAAAAGAGCGCGGCGACAGGATAATGTCAGGGGTCATCGTAAAAGAGGGACAGCTAAAGATATGGGCTGAACAAGTCGGCGACAACACGGCAACAGCAAGAATCAAACACTATATCTTAAGCTCCCTTGAGGAGAAATCCGCCATAGGCTTAAAAGCCTCAAAACTGGCTGACAAGTTAGTCCCTGTTACTTTGGGATTGTCGGCGCTGTCGTATCTTGTTACGCAAAATATGCAAAATGTAGCCTCCGTATTGCAGGCTGATTATTCATGCGCTCTTAAGCTCGCAACTCCCGTAGCATTCAAATCAGCCATAGCGCAGGCTGGCAAAAGCGGGGTTTTGGTTAAAGGCGCGAAAGTACTTGAAGCCCTATCAAGCGCCGATACTTTTGTATTTGATAAAACAGGCACGCTGACTTACGGCGAGCTTGAAGTCATATCCGTTACCTCATTTGATGAAAATTGGAGCAAAGAGGAGATTTTAAATCTAACAGCAAGTACGGAGGAGCATTACTTTCACCCTGTAGCCGAAGCGGTGGTAAAAGCCGCGAAAAAACTCGGGTTTATTCATATGCACCATGAAGAGGTGGAATTTATAGTCGCTCATGGAGTAAAAACAGTAGTCGCAGACAAAGACGTTACGATAGGAAGCAGGCATTTTTTGGAAGATGACGAGAGGATAAGCTTCAAGGCGTATGAAGACAAAATCAACAAAAGTCTGGAGGAAGGCAAAACCATACTCTATGTGGGTTACGACGGAAAACTATTAGGAATGATAGAGATGTTTGACAAAGTCAGACAAAATGCAAAAAATGTCATCAAAAAGCTAAAGGAACTTGGAGTAAAAAAGATAGTTATGCTCACGGGCGACGTAGCCTCACGCGCCAAAGCCATCGGCGGCGAGCTTGGAATTGACGAAGTATATGCAAATATGCTTCCTAAGTCAAAAGCCAAAATCATCAACGAGCTTAAAAGCAGAGGCGGCAAAGTGGTTTTTGTGGGAGACGGCATAAACGACGCGCCAGCTCTTATAAGCGCAGATGTCGGCATCAGTATGTTTAAAGGCGCCGATATAGCAAAGGCAACGGCAGATATAAGCCTCATGAAAGATGATATAGAGTCGCTGATACAAATAAAGGCGCTGGCGAACAGAGCGATTGAGAGAGTGCGTAAAAATTTCAATGCCACAGTAGGCGTAAACAGCGCTATTTTGCTTGGTGCAAGTGTTGGAATACTCACACCAATAATTACAGCAGCGCTTCACAACGGCACGACAATCGCGCTTCTTTTAAACTCAATGAAAAAACTAAAAGTTGGTTAAAATGACAAAAACACAATCTAAGTGTAATTTAAAACTAAAAAGAGAGATAGCAAAAGTCGGTATGAGCGCATCTTTAGGCATTTTAACCCTAAGCGCGTTTATGCTGAAAAACAAGAGCGCAAGAAAGGCACATGTAGCCGCAGGTATCGCACTGATAGGCTTTTCGTACTGGCATCACAAACTTTATCAATCAAACAAAAAAGAGAGAACAGTTGTGCAAAACGCCGCGCCGCGCATAAAAACCATAAAAGCGATAACTCGATAAATTCATAAAACAGAGTATTTATCACCGCTTTTGGCTTATTTTTGCATACTTTGTTATCATTCCGCCTTTTCCAGCTATTGCAAAATCTCTCCGTGTCATTGTGAAGTGCAAAATGCCGTAGCAATCCAGAAAATGAATAAAAAAAGATTTTTATTTTGTCTCATAATAGTTTTTTATATTTTGGATACCAGTTTTCAAAGAAACATTTTACTTCGCAAAAACACTTCGCTTGCTTTCATGAGTATGACGAAATGGTGCTTCCGTCATTGCGAGTGAAGCACGGCAATCCAGAGAAAACCTGCCTTTCGCTATTGTAAATCGCTCTGTGTCATTTCCACACCCCATTTTGTCATTTCCGCGCAGGCTGGAATCCAAAAGGAATTAAAAAAATTAAATATTTTATGCTCTTTTTTGTTTTATTCTGTACTTTTATGTATCAAAATCATTTTTAGTTTGGATTCCAGCCTGCGCGGAAATGACAAAAAATAATGCATGTGCTTTGCACGGAGCGCGGGAATGACAAAAAAGTAATGACTTCATTTCAGCAGACTTTTGTTGTTTTATGCAACAACCCGTCACGCTTTTTAGCAGGACAATAAGTTAAGCCGCGAAAATAAAACGCGGCTTAAAAAGTATGGTTATAAACCAAATATTATGCCCAAATCTCTATATGACAAATCATCTCTTGCGACAATCCAAAGAGCTACTTTTTCTAAAGAGTCATAACTGCAGGCATAAAATATTCCATTTTGTCTTTTTGAGTATATTTCATTAACTGTGTCATAACTGAAACCATTATTTTCCAAAGCTGTTTCGTATGAAGCCAAACTGCCTGATATATCATTTGCAAACAACTTCGCAGTCATTTTAATAGCTTCTCTGCCTTTAATTTCAGGGAAAACTTGTTTAAACAGACTACTATCTATTTCGCCAGAATCTACCTTATTGAGAATCACTGCCGCGACATAATCCCTTGCGCTTATGCCAAGGTCAGTTGATAAACCACCATCAACTGCCGCCTCGTCAATGCCGCTGACAGGATTAAATTTTATATATACTTCTGAACCGATATCGTAAATAAAGCCATTATTTTCTATATCTTCAATGCCTTTGTCAAAGTTTGCTTTTGATATATGATCATATACTATGCCTTTAGCACTTTCTACAAAAGCTATGTTAAAAGCAGGAAAACTATCCTCTACTGACGGTAAAGGTACTGCGGCATTATCACTGCCTCCGCCGCAACCAATGAATAAAAACAGAATGGAAAATGAAACTAAAAGTTTACTTAAACTATTAAGAGAGAGAGAGAGAGAGAGAGAGAACTTTAAACTTAAACAAGTTTGAAATTATACGATTAGTCTGAAATTCAGACGCCGCTGGCTGATGCATCAAAACGTTAGAAACATGTACTGACATGTAAGCTCCTTTAATGAAAAATTGATGAGTAATTTTGATATTTTATACCTTATAATATGATTAAAAAATGTTATGGAAAAGTGAAAATATAAATAATGTTAGTTTTTGGCAGGAATTTAGGAGCGGGTTTGAGAAAAAACGGTATTTTTACGAAATGGGAAATGACGGAAATTAATACATGAATAATTATGAAATTTGGATTCCTGCCTGTGCGGGAACGACAAAGAAGATATAGTTATGATAAAAAAAGAATATAAAAATTATTGTAAATTCTGGATTGCCGCGCCGCAAGCGGCTCGCAATGACGGAGCAAAACACTTTTTAATTTAGATTTGCCGCACTTGTTTTGAAGGAAACTTTTAGCAAGACAAAAACGCTTTGCATAGGAAATATTTTGTCTAACTTATTTCAATGGTTTGCAATAGATTTTCTGGATTACCGCGCTTTGTACACAATGACGGAATTGGTCGTTATTGCCTGTTTATGCGTATTACTGCATAGTGTATGAAGTTAATTTTCTTTTGCCTGCGCGCAAATCTCTTCAACGCTCTTTTTTGGATAGATTATCTCGCCTTGCGGATTTTTCAGTACTTCCACACCGCAAATAGTGTCAGATATAAAAACAAATTCACCATTTTCATTGATATAGCCCCAATCGCTGCCTTTTTTCACATTTGCCAAACCTTCAGGTGAAAAAGAGAAAGCGAAATCAAACTGCGGCGGAATTACAAATTTACCGTAGATATCAATAAAACCATCTTTAAGAAAACCATCTTCAGCATACACGCCCACACGTGCCAAACCGTTGTCTGCAAAGTGGTCGGCAACTCTAAATTGCGGCTTGATAACGATATCTCCCGTAGCATTCACATATCCGTATTTACCATCTTTTCCTACCATAGCAAAACCGTTTTTGGCAAAATGTCCGATATAGTCAAATTCAGACTTTACGATGATTGCGCCTTTTGTATCAACAAGTCCGTATTTGCCATCTTTCTTAAACACTGCCAAGCTGTTTTTGGCAAAATTCTCAACATATTCAAATTGCAACGGAACTACAAGCTCTCCTTTGCGATTGATAAAACCATATTTGCCATCTTTGCCGACCACTGCCAAACCGCTTTGCAAAAAATCCTGTGCCGTCTTAAACTGCGGCTCTATTACGACTTCGCCATTATCGTTCATGTATCCAAACTGCCCATTTAGGCTAAATACCCTCAACTTATCCGAACAGCCGACAAATAGACAAAATACCGCCGCTAACAGTATAAATTTAACGATTTTATACACACCAACTCCTCAATAAAACTCTTTTTTCGGATAGATTATATATGTACTTTCACCACATATACACAAAAAAAATAACTCTAAAAATCATCTTTCAATCGCTTTTAGTTCAAATCTCTTACCATCTTTGTGTTTGTAAAAACCGCTTGCCGCAATGCCGTATTCATCTAAATTAAGCGTATAAGTTCCGCTCGCGGCTTCTTTGTAAAACTCATCAAAAACAATGATTTTATCACTTTTGTATTTGAGTTTTAACTGCAAACTCTCTTTTTGTCCTTTGTAGCGCGCTTCACCTTTTGAAAAATCGTCGCCCATAATCCTGATTCGCAGTTCAAAATTCTTTTTAAGTCCTGTGGATGTGAAGTAAAACTCATTTGAAATATAAGCTCCGCAGTCATATTCGGCATATTCGTCATTCTCCCATCCGTCATATATGTAGCAATGCTCTTCAAGTTTGACCATCTTATTGTCTGCTAATTTATATGTTGTGGATTGAGTCGAACGTCCGGCGCAGCACCTGCTTGTCTCAATAATGATTTTTTTCTCATTATCAAACCACAGACTTGTACCTTCTATCTCGCTTAAGAAAAATTTCTTATCTTTCCTGTCATATAAAAAGTAGTAACTATTGCTGTTACCAAGAGAACCCGACATATTGAGCAGTGAAAAATCCTCATTGCCGTCAAAGTTAAAATCCCCTTCGCTAAGGCATGTTCCGTAAAATTCCTTATCTTCTTCGCCGCTGTTGTAATAGTTGCATTCGCTTTCGATATCACTAAATGTTTGAATATATTTTTTGGACGATTTTTCAAAGATGTTGATTTGCGCATTTTGTACATCCGAAGGATACGACAACATAATAATATGATCTTTTCCTTCAAGTATCTCATTTACAGTTGTATTAAATGTAAATTCATCAGGAAAAAACTCGCCGTCTTTATCGCCATACCAAAAAACTTCCGGAGAATCTCCCAAATCGCAAAAATATAAGAAGCTTGGAGATTTTCCTTTGTAGCCTAAAATATACGGTTTGTGAGCGCACTCTACAAACACTCCTCTTATCTCTTGTAACAATTTGCCGCTTTTTGCATCGTAAATATCAAGACCATTGTATTTTCCATCTTTTGACAAGGCAGATTTGGCTGTGAACTTGTCAAAACTTATTTCGCTTATATTTGCAAGCAATGCTTCTACGCAGAGTATAAACAAAATCAGATATTTACTCATATGGGCTGTCTCCATTTTGGTTTTATCTGCGCCTTGATTTTACGCGATTGCTCTACAAGGCGCGCGATTTACACGCTAATCTCTTTGATATCGGCTATAGATTTAAACGCTTTGTAGATGGAGGTTATGAGATTTAGGCGGTTTTGCTTGATTTTCTGGTCGTCAACATTTACCATAACGTTATCAAAAAACGTATCTATAAAAGGCTTCAAAGCAAAAAGCGCTCTTAAATTTTCATCAAAACTTTCATACTCTTTGCCGACCGTTTTGGTATATGCCTCATAAAGCGACTTTTCGGCTTCATCTTGCAAAAGCACTTCGTACACGGCGTGTTCGGCATCGCAGTTTATATCTTTTATAATATTTGCAACCCTTTTGAATGTTGAGAAAACCTCTTTAAAATTCGCTTCTTGAGTGATATTTTTCAGCGCTTCTATCTTTTCGGCAATCTTTACGATATCTCTCTCGCCACCCTCAATCACAGCAGTTATAATGGACGGATTAACTTTGTCAAACAGTTGATAAAGCCTCTCTATAAAGAAGTTTTCAAGCCCAAATATGTCAAAAGGCGCATAAAGTGCGCCAAGCTCGCCGAAAACCGTTCTTATGTTAAATTTCAGATTGTATTTCAAGACTATCTTTATCACGCCGTTTACCGCTCTGCGCAAGGCAAACGGGTCTTTCGTGCCTGTGGGGATTTTTCCTATACTAAAAAGCGCCATGAGAGAGTCTATCTTATTGCTAAGAGCGACAACTGCGCTAAAAAGAGTACTTGGAAGTACGCTCTCTTCGCTGTTTGGCAGATACTGTTCTTTCAAAGCAAGAGCAAGCATCTTATCTTCTTTGGCTTCTATGGCGTAATAATATCCGATTATGCCCTGAAGTTCGGGAAATTCGCCCACCATTTCGCTAAGCAAATCAGCTTTTGCTAAAGTAAGCGTCCTGCTTAAAAGCGCGCCAAGTTCCTCCTCGTTCAAATCCTCTCTTTGCGTAAAAAACGCTTTTTTGTTGGCATTTGCAAGATACGCGCCTATGCGCTCCTCTCTGCGTGATTTATCATAAAGCGAACCCAAACTTTCAATATAAACTATGGATTTCAACCCTTCCGTCTGCAAACCTTTTTTCAAGTCGTTTTCATAGAAAAAGAGTGCGTCGCTGAGCCTTGCATGAAGCACTTTTTCATTACCTTTGATGATTAAAATATAGTCGTTGCTGACAGCATTTGAAACAACTACAAAATGACTGCTTAATTTGCCGTTTTCAAAAACAGGAAAATAGCGTTGATTCTCTTTCATGGATGTTATGATAACTTCTGGCGGCAGTTTTAAAAACAGTTCGTCAAAATTTCCCATCAATACGGTCGGATGTTCGGTGATAGCGACAACCTCTTCTAAAAGTTTGCTGTCTTTTTCCACATTTACATCACTTATGGCCTCAAGAGCCTCTATCTGGCTGACTATCTTTTCATATCTCTCATCTTGAGAAAGCACGACAAAACCTCTCACCAACTCTTCAAAATAGTTGCCAACACTGCTGAATGTAAATTTGTTTGAAGTCAATGAACGGTGAGGATAGGTAAAACTGTTTGATTTGACGCCGAAAAGCTGAAGCTGAAGCACTTCATCTCCAAGCATCACGGTGAGCCATCTTATCGGACGTATGAAACTCTCCTCGCAATTACCCCATCGCATAGATTTGCCGAAATTCAGCGATTTTAAAAAGTCATTCAGTATCTTTTCCAAAAGCTCTTTGGATTCTTTGCCCTCTATATCTTTTTTGTAGTACAAAACTCTCTTATCGCCTTTTTGCGCACGTAAAAGTTCATCTACCTCAACGCCGCATTTTTTGGCAAAACCTGTCGCAGCCGCGCTCGGCAAGCCGTCAACAAACGCACTCTCTTCGGGCGCTCCGAAAAACTCTTCAAAATGGTTGGGCTGTTTGAGAAGAAAATTTTTATGCCAAAAAACAAGCCGTCTTGGCGTATAAAAAAAATCAAATTCGCTTAAAAGTTCGTTCGCCTCTAAAATCTTGCTCCATTTTGTCTTTATATTTGGCAGCTCTTTTAAAAATGGTATGGCAGGCAGCTCCTCCACGCCAATCTCAATCAATAATGGTTTTTGCATACTTGTATCTCGCACTTGTTAAAATCTTTTTAGAAAACAATCTTTTATTTTAGCCAAAGGTATTTTAAATACGGCTTTTTTAAAAAGATTTGCAAGCGGCGAAATATAAACCGCTTAAAAGGCAAAAAAAGCTACAATTAATTTTCACAGTGCAAATTGAGGAGAAAGATTATATGGAAGATTTTTTGATAAAAGCAAAAAACGCCGCTAAAATTATTGCCAATTTAAAACCGTCGTTTAAAACAAAAGTCCTGCATGAGTTTGCAAACTCCATAAGACAAAATTACTCTGTTATCATAGACGCAAATGCACTTGATTTGAAGCACGCCAAAAATGATAACCTTAGCTGCTCTATAATAGACAGATTAAGACTAAATCAAGAACGTATTGAAGCTATGGCAAAAGCCATTGAAGAGATAGCTGCATTAAGAGAACCTGTCGGAAGGATTTTAGACGGCTGGGTAGTACCTAACGGTCTTAGGATAGAAAAAGTAACCACCCCGATAGGCGTTGTGGGTATCATTTACGAAAGCCGCCCGAACGTTACGAGTGATACTGCTGCACTTTGCTTTAAAAGCGGAAACATATGCGTCCTAAAAGGCGGCAAGGAAGCCGAAAAAAGTAACAAAGCAATAGTAACTGCCATTCAAGAATCTCTTCAAAGATTTGATTTGCCGCTTGAGGCTGTTTCACTGCTGCCAGACTCTTCAAGAGAGGGCGTGGCTAAACTCATTAAAATGGATAAATACGTCGATGTCATCATACCGCGAGGCGGAGCGTCGCTCATAAGCTTTATCAGTCAAAACTCAACGATTCCTGTCGTCAAACACGATAAAGGCGTATGTCATGTATATATAGACGATGAAGCTGACTTGAAAAAGGCGATGGATATAGCCGTAAATGCCAAATGCAGCAGACCAAGCGCTTGCAACGCACTCGAAACGCTTTTGGTACATAAAAATATAGCGCATAAGATTTTGCCAGAACTCAATGAGAGATTTTTACAAGCAGGCACTGAGCTTAGAGGCTGCGAAAATACAGCTAAAATCATAGAGGTTAAAGAGGCGAAAGATGATGACTACGGGCGCGAATATCTCGACAACATCCTGTGTATAAAGGTAGTAAATGATTTGGACGACGCGATAGAACATATCACAAGATACGGCTCGCTGCATTCCGAAGTTATAATAACCGAAAATTACACAAAAGCAGAAAAATTTATGCAAAATATTGACGCAGCGTGCATTTATGTAAATGCTTCAAGTCGATTTACAGACGGCGGAGAGTTTGGATTTGGCGCGGAAGTCGGCATAAGCACAAATAAGCTGCATGCAAGAGGTCCAATGGGTATAAATGAACTTACGACGTACAAATATAAAGTTTACGGCGAGGGACAGATTCGT
>JAISNG010000168.1 GCA_031276365.1 Campylobacteraceae bacterium
AGAGCAGAGCGATATAATATCAGAAGAGTTGTTTTTGTTTCAAAAATTTTTGCAAAATGTACCGAGCCTTACTTTTTCGGATATTTTACAGCTTTTTTTAAAAAGACTTCAAGGCAGAAGTTTGGACGATAATGCTGGCGGCAAAGTAACAGTCATGGGCGTTTTGGAGAGCCGCGGAGTAAGATACGACGGCGTAATAATCATTCATTTTAACGATGATATCGTCCCAAAACGCAGCAGCAAAGACCTCTTTATCTCTTCGTCCGTAAGGGCAAAATGTGCTTTGCCGAGCATTGAAGAGAGAGAAAATCTGCAGCGTTTTTTTTACGATAGACTTATAAATAACGCCTCCGTAGTTGCAATCAGCGCAGTGGAAAACGAGGATAAAATACCGTCAAGATTTCTCAAAACGCTTCAATTTGAAAAGCTAAATTATGATGAAAAATCATACGTCGATATTATCATCGCAAAAAATTACCGCGCAAAAAGCGGGATAAAATCATTTCGCCTTGCGTACGATTTTTTTGAAAAACCACTCTCTGCTACCGCTTTGAAAACCTATCTTGAATGCTCTTTAAAATATTTTTTCAGATATATCAAGCATTACGAAGAGCCAAAACGACTAAAATATGACGCAAGAGATATCGGAAATTTTGTACATGAGGTGTTGCGCAGCGTTTTTTTACAGCCTCCAGTTTCGCTTGAGCAGATGAAAAAAGCGGCTCAAGAGAAAACGCAACAGATAAAAGAGCGTTATGCTAAAAGTGCGCTTTTAGAGTTGGAAGTGGATATCTGGCTCAATAGGCTGGAGAGCGTTTTTGCAAAAGAACTGCAAAGATATGAAGAGGGATGGAGAGTATTTAAGCTTGAAGAGTGGTTTGAGCGCAAAACGGACGGCATATGGCTTGCGGGCAAGATAGACAGGATAGATAAACGCGCAGGCGAATATCTGCTTTTGGATTATAAGACGGGCAGGATAAACACGCAAAAACGTCTGGAAAAAGCACTTGAGGCAAGCAATTTTCAGCTGGAGTTTTACGCGCTTTTGTGTGAAAATTTGGGAGAGATTAACGCGGCATTTTATGATTTGAACGAGGCAAGATTTATGGAAGATGACTATTTTTGCGAGAAAAAAGCGCGTCTTTGGGAGCATTTGCTGGAGTTAAAAGAGCAAAAAGAGTCTGTTTTTGAAGTTTGTCAAGATAAAAAATCGTGTCTTTTTTGTCCGTACAAGATGCTTTGCGGAGTGCAGATATGAAATTTTTAAACGCTTTGGCTCTGAATGCAAGTGCGGGAAGCGGCAAGACCTTTGCCCTTTCTGTGCGTTATACCGCACTTTTACTCATGGGGGTAAATCCCGCAAATATTATCGCTTTGACGTTTACTAAAAAAGCCGCCAACGAAATGCAGCACAGAGTTTATCAGACACTGCAGGAACTTGAGAGCAAAGAGAGCGAGCTGAATGAACTTTGTAAACTCTTACAGATGGAAAAAGATGAGGTTTTGGCGCTCAGAAAGAGGATTTTGCCGCTATTTTTGCAGGCAAATATCAAAATCTCCACTATAGATGCTTTTTTCGGACAAATTTTGCGTAAATTTGCTCTGCATGCGGGATTGATGCCTGATTTCAAATCTAAAGAATTTCACAATCAAACCAGAGCCAAAGAGTCTTTTATAAATGCCGTCAAAGCTGCTGACGCTTACAAACAGCTACTCTTTTTTGCACTCAAATCCCAAAAAAATATCAACTATTTTTTTGATGTTTTATCTTATATGTATGAAAAAAACAGTGAAATCGGCGAGTTGAAATTTGCCCGCACTGCACCACCGAACTCTTTAGTGCTGACGAAAGTCATACAGAAAATAAAAAGTTTTTTGCTGGAAGAGGGCGCGGCAAATAGAGCCGTGGAACTGTTTGATAAAAAGGCGGAAGAGTTTGTCAAAAGCGAAGTTTTGGGCAAAGATACGCTTTTAGAACATACATGGTTTAAAAAAATCCATACGCCAACACTTGACGAACTTTTTTTTGAGCTTAAAAATGAAGTTAAAGAGTTTTATGAAGACAAGGAGAGATATTTTCTCGGCGAACTCTTTTATCTTTTTGAGATATATAAAAAAACGCTTAAAAATATCAGTACAAAGAGTAATGAACTCTCTTTTTCGGATATAACAAATGTTGTATATGAGTTGCTTTGCAATCATGTGGATAGTGATTTTCTCTATTTTAGACTGGACGCTAAGATAGAACATCTTTTGATAGACGAATTTCAGGATACAAATATCACGCAGTACAGGATTTTGGAGCCGATTATCAAAGAGATAACCGCAGGCATCGGTACAAAAGAGTTTAAAAGCTTTTTTTATGTGGGCGATGTGAAACAGGCTATCTATCGTTTTCGCGGCGGTACAAAAGAGCTTTTTTCGCACATTGTTTCGCTTTTTGACATAAATATAGATTCTTTGAAATACAACTATCGCAGCAAAAAGTTGATAGTAGAGTTCATAAATGAAGCTTTTAAGGATAAAATCGCAAATTACGAACCGCAAATCGCTCATGAGGCAAACAGCGGCGGTTTTGTAGAGGTAAAAAGCTGTGAAGATGTGAAAGATGGTATAGTTGAGAGCATAAAAGAGCTTTTAAAAAACGGTGCGGCGGCGGATGATATAGCTATCTTGTGCAACACAAACAAAGATGCCGCGGAGATTAGAGATGCCATTATGGAAGCGTTTGATGATGTGAGAGTTTATACGGAAAGTCATAAACTTTTGATTGAGAGTGCGAATGTAGCGGCGATTTTGGAGTTTTTGAGATATCTCTACTTCAAAGATGAGCTGTACGGACGCAATTTTTCGGCGTTTTTGGATATTGATGAACTGCCGAATGTTCAAGGTTTTGATATTAACGCCGCGCCGCTTGAGCTTGTAAAAAGTTGTATTGACACGTTTAAAATACCATCAAGCGCAGATGTTATCGGCTTTTTGGACATTATGTCAAGATATGAGGATATTGAGAATCTGCTGTTTGTATGCGAAGATATACGCGAGCGTTCATATGAGAGCGGCGAGGGCATTCGCGTGCTTACCGTGCATAAATCAAAAGGGTTGGAATTTCCATTTGTTATTGTTGCGGACAGACTGCAAAAAGAGAATAATCTTGCAAATCAGCTGCTGTTTGATTATGACGGCATAGAGTTAAAACGACTCTTTTTAAGAGAGAGCAGACGCGAACTTACGGATGAATTTTATAAAAAGGCAAAAGAAAAAGATGCGCTTTTGGAGAGCGAAGATGAGTTAAACCGCTTTTATGTTGCTTTTACACGCGCTAAAAATGCTCTCATGATTGTGCAAAAAAATGAGAAAAGTTCATTTGAAAGGCTTCTTTTGAAAGATGGCGCGAAAGGCGAAATAGAGGCAAAAATAGAGGAGAAAAAGAGCGCGTCTCCAAGCGTGCCGTACATTGGCAAAAGATTTGGAAAGCAGAATGCAAAAGCGCAAAAAGAGCCGATTGAGGCGAGCATGGAAGATATATATTTTGGTTTGGCGCTGCATTTTACGCTTGAAATGATGAACAGTTTTAGTGTAAAAGAGCTTGAAACTTCGCTTGTATGCGCCAAAAATCGTTACGGAAGAGCGCTTGATAAACATGCGTTTGTTTCAATTAAGCGCAGAATCTCGCGCCTTATAGCCGACAATGAATTTCAAAATATGTTTAAAAGCGGCAGGATTTGCAAGGAACAGCCGTATATATTTGAAGGAGAACGCCGTCAGATGGATATTTTCATAGAAAAGGACGATGAGGTTGTAATTATAGACTACAAATCCTCATCATACGCTAAAGGCGCTCATATAAAGCAGGTTTCGGAGTATAAAAGGGCTATGGAATCCATAAGCAAAAAAAGAGTAAAAGCCTATATTTACTATCTGCATGAACAAGAACTTGAAATTATAAGCTTATAATAATTTTAAATTCAGCGAAACATAAGAATTATTTAACTACAATCCTCTCTTTAAAACTTAAAAAGGCAATACAATGAGCATTACTAAGATTGTAAAACCAAACGAAGTCGTCAGAAATTGGGTCTTGATAGACGCAAAAGGACAACGATTCGGGCGCGTTTTGACTCAAGCTGCGACACTACTTCGCGGTAAACACAAGCCGTCATTTACGCCGAATGTGGATTGTGGCGATTTTGTTGTGATTATAAATGCCGCGCTGGCGGATTTCAGCGGCAAAAAAATTGATGCGAAATTTTACCATAGACACAGCGGATATTTCGGAAGTACAAAAAGCGAAAAACTCGGCGATTTGCTTGAGAAAAATCCTGTGAAATTATACAAAATCGCGGTACGCGGCATGCTTCCAAAGAGCGTTTTGGGCAAAGCCATGCTCAAAAAACTTAAAGTTTACGCACTTGGTGAGCATCCTCATACGGCACAATTCGGCAAAACGGAAGGAAAATAATCATGGCAACAGTTTACGCAACAGGCAAAAGAAAGTCAGCAGTCGCTAAAGTCAGAATCAAAACAGGCAAAGGCGGAATTATCGTAAATGGTATTGATTTGAACACTTGGCTTGGCGGACATGAGGCTATCAAGCTTAAAGTCATACAGCCTTTACTGCTTACAAAACAGGAGTCCTTGATAGAGGTAAACGCAGTTATCATTGGCGGCGGTTACTCCGCACAGGCTGATGCCTTGCGTCATGGCATAGCCAAAGCGCTTGCGAACATGGATGCGGATTTCAGAGCTATCTTGAAACCAAAAGGACTTTTGACAAGAGATTCAAGAGTTGTAGAGAGAAAAAAATTCGGCAGACACAAAGCGCGCCGTTCTCCTCAATTTTCAAAACGTTAATCAAAAAGATTTTCAAGAGTCGGCTTGCCCGACTCTTCCTCACAAATCACTTTTTTACAGAGCTTTTGCGTTTCAAACAGTACATATTTTGAAAAATTTTTACAAATTTGCGCTCGTTAATTGACAATTTAACTTGACTATGCTATAATCTCCACGTCTAAATGACAAACCTCCTTTTTGTAGCATTATAGGGAGTTGCAACGTTCCTCACATCCTTTAAAATACGTTGCAACTTCTGCTATAATGTCTCTCATGAAAGTTTTAATCACACTATTTATTTTAGCGCAATTGTCTTTTTGCGCATCGCTTCATATCGGCATGAGCGCCAATCCCAGCCGTATCAATCCAATACTCTCCACAGATTCGGTCAGCGGTGAACTTGCGCAGTATATTTTCAATTCGCTTATCACATATGATGAGAATGCCTCTATAAAACCTGAACTTGCAAAGTCTTATCGCTTTTTGGACAATAAAACACTCCTTTTTACGCTCAGAGATGATGTTTTTTGGAGCGACGGGGTGAAATTTGGCGCGCAAGATGTAGTTTTTACTTATGAGACGATAATTTCTCCGAAAGTCTTTACGCCGTATGCCGATAGTTTTAAACACATACAAAAAGTGGAAGCGTTAGATAATTTAAGCATAAAGGTTACATACAAATATCCGTATTTTGCCGCGCTTGAGACATGGAGCATGGGGATATTGCCCTATCATATATTGAAAGACGAAGAGTCTATCATGACAAGCTCTTTCAACCAAAACCCCATAGGTACGGGCGCATTTATCTTGAAAGATTTCTCTATCTCAAGCAATTTTATACTTGAGGCAAATAAAAACTACTTTTTAGGCGCTCCAAAACTTGAGAGGGTAATTTATCACTTTGCTCCTGATTCTGCATCTGAATTTTTGATGTTAAAATCGGGCGGGCTGGATATCGGAAGTTTGACGCCTCTGCAGGTCAAAAGACAGCTTGATGAGAAGTTTCATAAACGTTTCAATATATACGAAACAATGTCGCACTCATACTCTTATGTAGGTTTTAATCTGGATTTGCCCAAATTTAAAAATGCGCGTGTACGCGAAGCTTTGTCTCTTGCGATAGACAGGCAGGAGTTGATAGATTTACTTCTGTTTGGTGACGGCATTATCTGCACAGGTCCGTTTATGCCGTTTACCAAAGCTTTTAATCCCGAAGTAGAAGCCCCGAAACGCGATATAAAAAGAGCAAAAGAGCTGCTTTTGGAAGCTGGGTATGATGAGAAAAATCCGCTTAAATTTGAACTTATAACAAATGCAGGACCAAGAATTTATATAGCGCAAATCCTCCAGCAGCAGTTAAAAGAGGTAAACGTACATGTAAGCGTACGCATGATGGAGTGGCAGGCGTTTTTAAACACAGTTGTCAATCCGCGCAGATTTGAGGCTATCGTGATGGGCTGGCAGATGGGACTTAAACCCGATGCTTACTCTATTTGGCACAGCGAATCCGCCGTAATCGGAGGTTTTAATCTCGTTGGCTATAAAAATGACGAAGTTGATATGCTGATAAAAAAAGCCGAAAGAACGATAGACGAAGAGGAATTTTACGCTATTTATCGGCATATTTTTAAACTTATAAAAGATGACAATCCATATCTTTTTTTATATATTCCAAAAACTCTTACAGCTGTAAAAAAAGAGGTGTTTCCTATCCGCCCATCAATCATAGGAATTACTCATAATATTCTTGAATGGGACAAAAAATAATTTTATATTAAAGCAAAATAGATAGAATATCTCTTTAAAAAATACTTTAAGGATTAATTATGAAAAAAGTAGTTTTTGTCATTTTAGGTTTAGTATTTACGGCGATGGCGGCAGAGGGTGGATATGAGATTACGCCGACAATCAGCGGAGTTTTTCCTGAAAAAAACACTGAACTGCAAAATTATCTGAGTGTGGGATTAAGGGCGGGTCAATATTTTAATGGTGAATTTATCAATAAAATTGAGATAGGCGCCGAAACCGCAAGAGCTTACTATAATGAAGGCGTAGTGTCAAATACAGGCAAAAGGCAGGCGATAATTACGCGCTATTTTGTACATGCCATTAAAGAGTTTGAAATTAACAAAAACTTATATTTTTACGCGCTTGCGGGAGCAGGGTATGAAAATATTATGAAAAAGGCAAGATACGGCAACAACGATAGTCCGTACGGCAATTACGGCGTTGGTTTTAGATATGCGCTTACTGACGATTTTTATTTGAGAACAGAAGTCCGTCATGCTATAAAATTGCACAGCCACGACGCCGACAATAATATATTGGCAACTTTTGGCATTTCGTATGCTCTAAGTGAAAAATCAAAATCAGAAGCAAACGAGCCTCTTTCACATATTGAGCCTGAAGCTGTAAAAAATGAGGAAATTTTGATTGAAATTAGTGAAAAAAATATAGAAGAAATTCAGAGCATAGATGAGCAGATTGTCATTGAAACAACAAAGCAGGAAAGTATAATTGAAGAACCAATTGTCGAAATAAAAGAGCGGGAAGAGATTATCGTTGAAGAGCAGTTAATCGCTGCTGAGTCGGAAGAGAATAAAAGCGAGACTGAAAACGAAAAAGCATCTGCACAGACAGTAGACGGCGAAACTTGGCTTGCGGCGCTTAAAGATGCGTATACAAAAGAGCCGTCCGAATCGGAAGTGGTTGAAGTAGACAGCGACAACGATGGGATTGCGGATACTCATGACCTTTGTCCAGATACTCCTTTAGGATTTAATGTTGATTCTGTAGGGTGTGTAAAGTCTATTACGCTTCATGTAAATTTTTCGTCGGGCAAAGCGGATATTCAGGGAGACATTCAATCACAAATAGAGTCCGTAGCTAAAATATTGATAAGCGAAACAGATTATAAAGTCGTACTTGAAGGGCATACGGATTCGTCAGGAAGTAAAAAGATAAATATGAAACTTTCCGAGCAAAGAGTGAAAAAAATAGCATCTGAACTTGTTCGTTTGGGCGTTAGTGAGAGCCGCATATTTGTAGAGTGGTTTGGCCCTGAAAAGCCTATAGCAGGTAACGATACCGAAGAGGGCAGAGCCCAAAACAGAAGAGTGGAAGCATTTTTTATTAAGTAGGGTTCATGACGGATTTTTTTACGCAAGAGCGGGTAGTATCTTTTTTAAGCGTTTACGGCATGCGTGTTGTAGGCGCGCTTTTGATATTTTTTATCGGCAAGAAGATTGCGGTATGGCTTTCCAGATTGTTTGTCAAAGTGATAGGCAAAACTTCGCTTGACGAAACGACAGCATCATTTTTAAACAGTGCGGTTTATATAGTCTTGCTAATGCTTGTTGTTTTGGCGGCGCTTGGAACGCTTGGTGTAGAAACCACATCATTTATTGCGCTTTTGGGAGCGATGGGTCTTGCTATCGGTATGGCGCTGAAAGATTCGTTTTCGAGCATCGGCGCAGGACTTTTGATAGTTTTTTTCAAACCGTTTAAAGTGAAAGATTTGATAGAGGTTTCGGGAATTTTGGGAAATGTAGAGTCTATCAATATATTTAGTACGGTTTTGAATACGACAGACCACAAACAAATAATCATACCAAACTCAAAAATCGTAGCGGATAGTATCATTAACTATTCGGCAAAACCGATACGCAGAGTAGATTTGGTATTTGGCATTAGTTATGAAGACGACTTGAAAAAAGCAAAAAATATTTTAGAAGAGATAGCCGTGTCAACTCCTAAAATATTGAAAAATCCATCTCCTCTTGTAGCTGTTTTGGCATTAAATAGTAGCAGTGTAGATTTTGCATTTAGAGTATGGGTGAAAAATGATGATTATTGGGATGTCTATTTTGCCGTAAACGAAGCCGTGAAACTGCGCTTTGACGAAGAGAAAATAACAATACCATATCCGCAGCTTACTGTATCAAACAAATAAAATCTATTTTTCCGATATCTTTTTCTCTATCGCGTAAAGTGCGTATCGTATCTCTTTGAACTTTTCGGCATCTTCGGCACTGTAAAGTTTTAGCGCCTCTTCAAGCACTCTTGCACTTTCCTGCGCTCGTTTGATATTGGCTGTTTGCATGGAGTTTAAATCCTCTCTTGAGGATTCGCTTTTTGTAGTGGTTTTTAGTACATCGTTTTCAATATCGCGGGTTTTTAGAATAGCAGTGTACGGCTCAAGCCTCACTTTGTGGCGAATCTCTTTCAGCGCTTTTGCGGTAATTTCATCATCAAAACAGTAACGCCTTATATCCTCAACTACGCGGATACCCTCTCTTAAGCGGTTGATATTGGCATCTAACAGCCTTAAAAGAGGAGTTTCAAACTCCTCCAAAGGCTTATTCATCGCTACTGAAAATTCCAAGAAGCCTTAATATAAAAAGAAAAAGGTTGAAAAAGTCAAGATAAAGCGCTATAGCTCCCTCTATCGGAGTTTCATAAGCGCCTTTGATGATGTTTTGCGTATCATAAAGAACATAAATACTAAAAAGTATAGCGCCTGCTGCCGAGACAACCGTATAAAAAAACGGGTTTGATGTGAACTGCTCTATAATTAGTGCTGCTATCAAAACTATCAGTGATGTGAGCAGAAATTTACCCAAAGAACCAAAGTTTCTTTTTGTATTCATCGCAAAAACACTCAAGCCGCCGAAAGCTACGGTTGTAAGAATAAATGCATTTACTACTATCGCTGTGCCTGCAGGCGTTTGTAGAAAATAACCTAAAAACGGCGCAAGCGTCAGACCGCTCATGAATGTAAATGCAAACAGCAATACATAGTTTAGCCCAGCTTTGCGCTTTGCAAATATTAATGCTATTAAAAGAGCGATTTCTGTTCCGAAAAGCACCCATTTATATTGCACAAGCTGATAGATAAAATCCATACCGATATACGCCCCAACACTGCCTGCCAATAACGAAGCCGCGAAAAGCTGATAAGTCTTTTTTATAAAAAGAGAAAGCGCGCTTTTGCTTTGCGCGTATCCCAACTCACTGCTTTGTACCTGCTCATTGGTATAATCTCTATCGTAAAGAGCCATAATTTAAATCTCCTTTTTAAATTTTAAGATGGAATTATATCAAAAAAAACAGTAAATAAAGCTTTTTAATTTTAAATTCTCATCGCTTTTAAAATACATACAAAAATGTAACGCTCTAGATATAAAATCAGATATCGCCGTTTCGCTTCCGTCAAGTGCTGCCAAAGTCAAATCAACACCAAAGTTCTTAAGATATTTGTAATACGCGCCGACATACGCTTCACTTATCGTACCATTATGACTTTTTTGTTGCTCTCAAGAATGCCGCAACCTGCTTTGAAAGCCAATTTGTCAAAAAAGCCGCCTTTAATTATAGTATGTATGAGTATCTCCGGTATTTATCATGCAACAATAAATATAAATTGCTTCTGACTTTTAATAAAGCTGATATTGTCGCTGTCCAAACCGTACACAGGCTGTTTTTTGTTATTTTTTGTATAACTCGTCCCCAAAGAAAAAAGGTTGTTTTTGCAGTCTGTTTCCACACTGAAAAATAGACTGTCATCATCTGTGTAATATTTGCTGTTGGCAAATTTCTTATCAAGTTTTGAGCAGTTCAACTGACCTCTGATGTTGAAGTTTGCTATTTTGCGTCTGCAAACAGCGCTGTGTCCATCATCTTTTCGTAAACGCCCGCTCCACAACTGCCAAATCCAAACCTCTATCTTTAAGATTGCCCGTAATACCTGTGATAATTTACGAGTTCAACTCCATAATTTAGTATCATCAAAACCGCGTCTGAAGAAATGCCAATCCCGCGAAAGTCCAGTCCAAAATGTCTTTGTACAATGCTAATAAGCCGTTGTCTCTTGAGGAGTTATAGCCTGGTTCCGAATATGGAGATGTTGCATTTTGCTTGCCGCCCGTAATCTCAAAGCCATTCATGAAATATTTTAAATAAATCTGCCACGTACAGACCTTTATCATCACTTGCAATATATCCTGTTATCGGAGCGCTTGAAGCTGAAAAAGGAAAAGTTATTTCTGTTTGCCACGAAAGTTGTGCTGAAAATCAAATCGTCATATATTTTGAACATAATATTTAACTGACAAGATAACTTTAAGGTCTTTTCCATATTTGCGCCGTCTGTTTTTGAAGCGTTGTATTTTGTTCATGCAAAGCTGCTGATTTTGATATTTTCAACGGCTTTCCAAAAAGTTTTTTCAAGAGAAGACTTGGCATTTCACTGCGATAATATGCCTATCGTTATAAACACATATATAAACTGAATTTTATTTGTTTCATGTGAGTTTCTTTAGATATAAATTTTTGTGGACGTACTATTCATGAATCAAAAGGAGAAATTTTTTATTAAACTTCACTAAACTCAATGAACCTCTAAAACATTAATATAGTATGAAAAATGTTACCATATTCCCCCCCCCTATATTCCAACTCTCAAACATCCGCATATATTTTATTCTTGGTTTGGTTATAACTTTCTAACCTCAATTCCAGACGCGCAAAAAACAAA
>JAISNG010000177.1 GCA_031276365.1 Campylobacteraceae bacterium
TTTAATGCTGTTTGCAATCTATCGGTAACGATATCGTTTAGTTGCTGTTGAAATGACTTTTTGACAAGTCCTGTGAATTGTTCAAGTACTTTTTGAGTTACTGTTCCGTGATAAATCTGCCTTGCGAAATGCTTGACAAATTCAGGCGTTGGATTGGCTATTTCAGAGTTAATCAATAGCTTTAATTCGCTTGTATATTTTAGCTCGCTTGCGGTATTTACGATATTGTCAAAGTCAAAATATGACTTGTGAAACTTTTTAAGTTCATCTATTTGATTGTCTTTAATTTGAGTTATATCAAAAGAGAAAAACGGCTTTTCGTCCATTTTATTTTTTTCAACCAAATCAGTAAAAAAACGATACTCTACACCATTAGTCAAAATAGCAAATTTTGCTTTGGCGGCGTGAAAATATCTAAACAGTTGTGATTCGTTTTTGATGTTAAGGTCGTTGCCTGCCGCTTTGCATTCAATCAGTAAAATAGGTTCATCATCTTTTAATATCGCATAGTCAATCTTTTCGCCCTGTTTAATACCTATATCAGCTACATATTCGGGGATTACTTCGGAGGGGTTGAAGATATCATAACCTAACTCTTTGATAAAAGGCATAATCAAAGCTGTTTTCGTAGCCTCTTCGGTGCTTACTTTATCTTTTAACTTAACTACTCTATCCGCCAGCAACTTTATCTGGTCTTTGAAATCAATCATTTACTGCTCCTATTTTTATGTTTGAATACAAACTTAATAGCCTGAATTTTACATATTTATTAATTAAAAAGCGTTAAAAGTATAAAAAATAAGCAATAATATAAGTATTGTCAAATTTATATTGAGCAGTTAAACCTACATGTTTAGACCAACTTCAAAAAATAACTATAAAGTGTAGATTTTATTTTTATTTATAAATTTTTAGCCAACTAATTCACACCCTGTTTTTCAACTGCTCAAGTTTTGCTATTCTGTTTTCTATGCTCGGATGTGTGGAGAAAAGTTGTGCAAATGAGATGTTTTTGCCTGAAAACGGATTTACGATAAACATATGAGCGTTCACTTCGGAGGCTTGACGCATTGTGCTGCCTCTTGCGTAAGCGTCAAGTTTTAAAAGCGCACTTTGAAGCCATTCAGGGTGCTTGGTGATTTTTGCTGCTCCCTCATCTGCCATATATTCTCGGTTTCGGCTTATCGTCATTCTGATAACCGTAGCTGCGATTGGTAAAATGATGGCGACGGCTATTATGACAAGCGGATTTTGTCTATTTTTGCCGCTGTTTAACATCGTGCCGTATTTCATAATATTTGCCATAATCGCGATAGCTCCTGCGACAGTTGCCGCGATGGTTCCCACTAAAATATCATAATGTTTTACATGAGAGAGTTCATGTGCCATTACACCCTCTATCTCCTCTTTGCTAAGCAGATTTAAAAGTCCTTCAGTCGCCGCAACCGCCGCATTTTTGGGATTTCTGCCTGTGGCAAAAGCGTTTGGGACTATTTCTGGTATGATATAAACTTTTGGCATTGGAATACCCGCTTTTTGCGCCAAATTTTCTACTATTTCATAAAATCCCTTTGCATTTTGTCTGTTTACCTCCACTGCGCGGTAGTGTTTTAAGACAAGTTTATCCGAATAAAAATAGCTGAAAAAGTTCATAGCCATCGCTATTATAAATGCTATAAACATACCGCTTTGTCCACCGAAATATCCGCCTATAAATACAAACAGCAGCGCTAAAGCCGTCAATAAAAAAATAGTTTTAAAAATCTCCATTTATAATTCCCTGCAAAAATAAAATGCCGTCAATGCCGCTTTTTGCCGCCTTTTCTATCTCATTTTCATTTTTGATTTTGAGCAGTATTTTGGCGTCAAATAGATAATCCTCGGCTAAATTTTGTATATTTTTTGCCGCCTTTTTATCGTTTACAACTATGTATGATGCGCCGAGCGCGTTTGCCAAAAGAGCCTCTTTGATGCTCTGGGTTTCTACTGCGAAATTTATGCTGTTTTTTTGACAAAACTTGATAATCTCTTCGTTACCTGCAAACTTGAAAATAGCAGTGAAATCAGACGGAATCTTTGCCGCTTCGCTATTACTTTTGATTTTATAAAATGGTTTGAAGCTAACCAGATTATGCCCTATAATTATCATTTTTTACCTTTACGCATTTTTGGGAGCAAAAATATTTCCCATCTTTTTTGATAGCTTCGCCAGCCGAAACAAATGTCCCGCATGCGGCGCATTCTACCATCAGCTCTTCATAAGATTTGTTCTCTTTGCGGGCTCTTTTTTTGCCGAAAAACAGCACATACACGATATATGCAAAAATGAGAAGAAGTATAATTCTAAACAGCACTATCCAACCCTTTTATAAAAATATATTTTCGCTTTTGTCTTGTAAAAATCTGCGCATTGTTTAGGTTTAAAATCTCCTCATTAGCTCTTTGTCCCTTGTAGAGAAGCATGATTGTATTTTTATCATAAAAACCTTTAGATAACTTTATCAGTAAAGCCGTTTCGCACACAGCGCGCGAAGTGATGAGTTCCACGGGTTTTGGCGTATCCTCTTCAACTCTTTTGGTTTTTACGTCTATATTTGAGAGGTTCAATTCGCTTTTTAGCAGATGCAAAAACGCACTTTTTTTGGCGAGCGGTTCATAAAGCGCAAAATGACAAGACGGCATAGCAAGAGCCAGTATCACGGCAGGAAATCCGCCGCCGCTTCCAATGTCTATGGCGCTTTTGGGATTGTTTTTTAAAAATTGCAAAGGGTAGATGCTGTCGTAAATATTTTCCCGTATGCTTTGCGAATCTTTGGCGCCCGTGATATTGTGTGTTTTGTTATAAAAAAGCAGTATTTTGGTAAATTGCTCTGCGCCCTGTTCAAAAAAATCAGGCAGTGTGAAGCCCGCTATCTCATATTTTTGCATCAAAATTGCCTCTATATGCAAAGTATTTTATCAAAACAGATGACCCATTTTCTCTTTTTTCACCTTCAGGTATGAGCTGTTTTTCGGATTTTCCTTGATTATAATCGGAATCCTCTCCGCTATCTCCACGCTTTTGAGGCTCACTAACTTTGCTGGGTTGTTCGTCAAAAGCTTTATCGCTTTAAATCCAAAATGTCTAAATATAAAATCAACCACCTCATATGTTCTCTCGTCTGCCTTGAAGCCTAATTTGTGGTTTGCTTCAACTGTGTCAAAGCCTTTATCCTGCAGGGCGTAAGCGTTGATTTTGTTAAGAAGTCCGATATTTCGCCCCTCCTGCCTTAGGTATATCACCATTCCGCCGTTCTTGTGTATGAATTTCAGCGCGCTCTCAAGCTGGTCGCGGCAATCGCATTTTAAGCTTCCGATGGCATCACCCGTTAAACATTCGCTGTGTATTCTAACGACAGGCATATCCCCGAAAGGTTCTTTAAAAATCGCCAAATGCTCCTTGTCGCCCTCCTTGAAAGCCTGTATCTTGAACTCTCCGAAGCGTGAAGGGAGATTTGCAATTTCGGAAATTTTTATATCCATAGTTTATCTATCCCTTTAATAATAAAGATGGATTTTATCTCATTTTTGCAAATAGTATCTTTAAAGCGGCGGAGAAGAGGCATATTTTCATGGGCAAAACAAAATTTTTATAAGATATTTTAAACTTTTAGCTTTTTATAGTGTAAAACATTATATAATTACGCTTTTTGTAAGGACCGTTAGCTCAGATGGTAGAGCAGTTGACTCTTAATCAATTGGTCGTAGGTTCGACTCCTACACGGTCCACCATATTTTAAATTCTGCATATATAAAAAATAAAACAGTTTTTTAAGTTTACATTACAGTTATTTGGAGTAAAATAGTCCGTTATTGGCTTTTGCTAATAAATTTTATTATGGAGGATAAAAAAATGGCATGCTGCGGTTCAAAGAAAGAGACTAAAGCGACAAAACCTGCTGAAAAAGACAGCAAGAAAAAGTCAAAATAGTTTATTAACCAACACAGCCGCGCTGAATTTGGCACGGCTGTTTTTATTTAATCTGCAAAAATATAAAACTCATTCAAGCATATAAATCAATTCATAAAAATATAGAATGTAACAGCAATAACGGAACAAAATAAGCCTCGACTACCCAAAGGCAAATCTGCTAGGCTGTTGGCTGCGGGTGCATTGATGATGTCAATCGCGTAGTATATAGAATAAATGATGATGTTATTGAGATTTTAATCTGCTGTGGCCATTGCGGCTAAATTATGCCTGCTTTTAAAATTATACCGTATCCATTAAAAACAGAACTAAAACTTAAACTCATAAAGCACGATTTTATCTGGATTTGTAAGAATATGGTGCGGTCGACGAGATTTGAAGTTATCTACCTACCTTAAATTGACATTTTTAATAAATTGCGCTACAATGATTTCATTGAATACATTTGTTGCGTGGAGAAATAAAATGACACTATCTATCAGAGTAAATAAAGATACTGAATTTAGATTGAATCAATTGGCTAATCTTACAGATAGACCAAAAGCTTTTTACCTTCGTAAATTGATAGAGGATAATCTTGATGATTTGGAGGATTATTATCTTGCTGAACAAGCCGATTTAAAAAAAGAAAAAATATATACCTTAAAAGAAGTGAAACAAGATATTGAATTGGATAGTTAAATTTAAAGAGAGTGCCAAAAAAGAGTTATCAAAGCTTGACAAATCAGAATCTAAAAAAATTATCTCTTTTCTTGAAAAACTTTCTACGCAAAGCAATCCAAGACAAAACGGTAAATCTCTCAAGGGTAAGTTAAAAGAGTATTGGCGTTATCGTGTTGGTGATTATCGTATTCTTTGTAAAATACAAGATGACGAATTGGTTGTTTTGATTTTAAAAGTTGCTCATAGAAAAGATGTCTATGAATAATCATTAGCAATCTACTTGATTTCTATATCTGCATTCCAAAGAAAATAGCCTTTTCCTTCTCCCTGTCTCCACTCTCCGACTTGCTTTCCTTTGCTTGTAAGATATATTCCTCTTTCTTTTTGCTCTAAATATCCATTTTTTATTAATAGTCTCTCCATTTCTCTTGTATTTGTATCATAAAATATTGCCAATTTCGCAGTTGTATATCTTTGCGCTTTATCTATCGGCAAAATTTTGTATCTTACATATTCTTTGTTTTCTTGGCAATATTTTTTTGCCGAATTGTCAAAAATATCTTCTGACGCTATAAAAAGCAATGTCTCTTTTACATCTTTGTATTCTGGGTATTGTGTTTTAAATATTGCTACAGAACCTATAAATGCTTTGATTTTTTCATGATTGATTTTATACTGAGTGTTTTTACTCCAATTTTTGCATTGGATAAATAGAACCTCGTCGTTTTTAGTAGCTACTATATCTATTCCGCCGTCTGATTTGCCTCTTTCAAATCCAAATGCTTTTACATCATATCCATATGTTTCATATTGACTTCCAACAAATGCTTCGTAATCTTTGCCCTTTCTGATATTTGCTTCCACTTTTTCTTTGTCATTATTTTTATGTATATTGTGCTGATATGCCTCTTTTTCTTTGTAATTGTTCTGATTATAGTTTTTCACTATTTTTACATATTCTGTTTGTTTATTTCTTGTTGTTTTGTTGATTTTTTTTGCTTCTTTTTGTTGTTTTTCAAAGTTTTTTACAAGAACAATGATAGTAATTACCATTGTTGTGACTATTACTAATTGTATTATTGTTGCCATTCTAACGCTCCTTGAGTTTTTTTAATTTTAACTTTCCACTATTTGCTTCTTGTTTCATGTTTTTTAGTTTTTTGATGTATTCTTCTAATTCCTCTATTTGTTCCTCTAACATTAGTCCCTGATTTATTAGTCTTATCAATTCTGGGTTGTTTTTTTCCCAATTGTTGAGTGTACTAACGTCTTTACCTATTAATTCTGCTAATTCTGCTCTTGTCATAGAATAATCCAATTAAAAATATTGATAATATTGAATAATTCTACTTATTTTTAATTTTATTTTAATGTTTATTTCTATAAAATAACTAAAAATATTGAATTATTCCATATTTCTTTTTTCACATATAGACTTTTAACTTGCATTATACAAAATTCTCAATAAAAGTCTAAATTTCAGGCTTTTCTTGAGGATTTTCAGGATTCTCAAATCAGGTAGAACTCAACGCTCTCTACCTGATTTAAGTTTATGAGCGTTGGAAAAATTCATTCATGTAAGGAGCGTTACATGCACACGTTACTAATCGGTCAAATAGTTGGGGTTCGCCCTATTACTCGTAAAGATAAAGCTACTGGTGAGATTATCCAATCTGTAGATGTTTCTATTCAATCAAATCTAATAGATAACGACGGTTATGATTTGCCAAACATCGAAACTATCAATTTCCCTTATTCAATGATTGCAAAGTTTCAATCTTACAAAGGTAAGTTTGTTGGTATACCTTATCGTTTTATGCCGACTAAAAACGGTAATTATCTTTTTGTTGATGATAGTGTTGCTGTTGTACCTTTTGACAGCAATCCGCTCGATACAAAGAAAAAAGCGGGGTAATCCCCGCTTAAAGTTATTTGTAAGGTTATAAAGTAGCCTTACAAGTGGCTTTACTGACCACAATATCTTTTTAAGGAGTGTTCCCATGAAAAAGTTTTTTATGACTTTGGGACTTGGTTTGCTTGCTTCAGCTAACTTTGCTATGGCTAACAGCATGGATTTAACCGGCTTAACATTTGCTACGGATGATGTTTTTGCCGTTGGTGCGCTTATCCTTGCGGGTGTAGCTGCTATCTGGGGTATTCGTAAAGTTATCGGCTTAGCAAGTAGATGACTTTTGAATTCTATACGGGGGCGTTTTTCGCCCTCTTTTCATCGTTTGCTATATTTCTTGCCATTTTGTGGTCTATATCTCAAGCGATTAAACTTGCAAAGTAGCGTTAAATGGTTTTTATAACAAACAAAAAAACAAACAGCAAAAACCAGCAAAGACACGCAAGCCGAAAAACAAACAGCGAAAACCCGCCTAAACACCAAAAAGAAAAAAAAGAGTTTTAAGAAATGAAAAACACAACAAATGAGACAAAGAGTGTCGCAAATTTGCTTTCAAAGCAACAAAAAATGTTTTTATTGAGTTGAAAAAAATGAAAAAATACCCATTGCTTTTACTTTTTGCTTTCTCTTTTTTACACGCCGAATATCTTCTTGATTACGGTGCTCGTCTTCAGTGTGTTGATGATTTTTACTATGAAAACAAGCATTATTATCTTTGGTATAAAGAGTCTGACACTAAAACTTGGGTTCGTTATTTAGAGGGTAATATCCCCTCTTTTATTGACGGTTTTGAATACAAAGACGGTAAATGTATAAAAACTTCAAATGATACCTTGATGATGTCTTTGACAGGTATTTTTTGTGGTTTTTTAACCCTCTGCGGTATGATTTATCTTACTCTAAAGGTTCACAGATGAAAAAATTTGTTTTGTTGTT
>JAISNG010000180.1 GCA_031276365.1 Campylobacteraceae bacterium
CAGATGATGGCGCTGGTGGTATTATTGAACAAACTGTAAAATTTCCTGTTTGGTTTGAATCGCAAGCTAGCGGAGGAACACCGATGTGTCAAGCAATTACTAAAGTTGCAGAAGAGTTAGTAGCTTGGTGCGATTCTCATACAAGCAGTTATCCTCCAACCATATTACATATTACTGATGGTGAGTCTACGGATGGCGATCCCGAGGAATTGGCTTTAAATCTTAAGCAAATTCACACAGACGATGGTTGTGTATTATTGTTTAATTTGCATATTAGTTCTTTAAATAATGCCTCTATTGAATTTCCAGCATCAGAAAATATCTTGCCTGATATGTATGCTAAGCTTTTATTCCGTATGTCGAGCGAGTTGCCACAACACTTAATACGCTTTGCACAAGATAAGGGTTTTAATGTCAGCATGGAATCTAAAGGATTTATGTTTAATGCAGATGCTGTACAACTTGTTGATTTTCTTGATATTGGTACTCGTTCGGCAAATTTACGCTAAGATATGAAATATAAACTTGAAATATTGTTTAATGGACAAATAGCCAAAGAAGAGTTATATCCTGAGGCAATAGAAGATTATTTTGCAATTAGTGATGATTTAATGGTAATTGCAGTTTGTGATGGAGCGTCAGAATCTTATGACTCCAAAAATTGGGCAAAATTACTTAGTAGTAAATATGTTAAAGAACCTAATCTATCTGAGCAATGGATTTTAAACGCCATAGAAGAATATCTAAATAAATATGATTTTTCTTCACTATCATGGTCAAAACAAGCTGCTTTTAACCGAGGTAGTTTTTCAACTTTGTTAGGTTTGCAATTTCATGACGATGCAATAATGGATATAATCGCCATTGGTGATTCTATTGCCGTGCTGATTGATGATATGGAGTATATTGATTCCTTTCCCTATAAAACTTCAAATAAATTTCAAGAACGTCCCTCTTTAGTTTCTACAAACACTGATAATAATCATCTTATTGTAGAATCAGGATTTGCTAATTGCGTAAGATGGGATTTGCGCGATAAAAAATCTTGCAAAATACTATGTTTGACTGATGCTTTAGCAGAATGGGCGTTAAGAAATCATGAAAAAGGCTCACCTGTTTGGGATAAATTACTTAATATTAGAGAATGCTCCGATTTACATAAATGTATAGTTGATTCCAGGATTAAAAAAGATATGAAGGTTGACGACTCAACTCTAATAACACTTGAGGTAATTCAAAAGTAGCTGTGCCATACCCATCATTAGAACAATATAATGAAGCTTTTCAAAATCTGCAGTTTGCATTAACTGACCATGAACTAAAAATTGGGCAAGTAAAGAAAACTGGCTTGGGTTTGCCACTAGCCCTTTGCGGCGGTTTCGCATTGACCTATAATATCACTACTCCAAATAAAAAATATGCCGTCAGATGTTTTCATAAAGAATCAAAATTAATAGAAAAACGTTACGACGCGATTTCTAAGCGTATAGCCACACTCAAATCACAATACTTTTTGCAGTTTGAATTTCAATACAAAGGTATCCGTATTGGCGGGGAGTATTATCCTATAGTTAAAATGGAATGGGCAATGGGTGAAACAATTGGAGAATTTGTAGAAAAAAACTACAATAAAAAGCAGCAGCTCCAATCTCTTATCAATTCACTCCTTGTTCTTGTTTCTTTTTTAGAGGTAAATAAAATCTCACATGGTGATATTCAGCCAGGTAATATTATGGTCTCAACTAATGGTTCTGTACAACTTATTGATTATGATGGCATGTACGTCGAAGCACTTAATACTTTAGGTAGTAGTGAATTGGGACATAGGAATTTTCAACATCCAAAACGCACTCCAAATTGCTGGAATTATAGCCTTGACCGTTTTTCATTCATTTCCATAATATTTTCTCTTCAGGTATTGCAAGAATATCCTGAGTTCTGGAGAAAAACGCAATCGGATGGAGATGCCTTTTTATTCAGAGCCAATGATTTTGATACCCCAAAACAATCTGCTTTATTTAGAGAATTATATGCTCTTCCAAAATTTGCATATCAAGCTAAAATCTATTCAGAAATATGCGAAGCTGACTTTAATGAGATACCGACACTCAATGATTTTCTTTTAAAGAAGGTTGCTATTCAAAAAACACCAACTTTAATAATACACAAAGAACAAAGATATATCTCGGCACATCCAGTTCTTGACGCTTCAAATTATCTGTCTTGTTTGGAACATGTAGGTGATATAGTAGAAGTAATCGGCAAGATTTATGAAGTCAAAAAAGGTAAAACTAAATATGGTAAACCTTATATTTTTATTAATTTTGGAAATTGGCAGAATAAGATAGTAAAAATTGCAATATGGTCGGAAGGGCTTTCCAAAATGTCACAAAAACCAGATGATTTATGGGTTGGCAAATGGTTAAGTGTTTCTGGCTTAATGGAGCCACCTTATGTAGGCAAGGGATATACCCATCTATCTGTGACGATATCTCAAAATAATCAATTGCATATTTTATCTGATAAAGATGCTCAATATAGATTAGGAGTATCTATAGGTGCTCAGAATGTTAATAGTCATCAAGAAAATTCCAATCAAATATTTTTTAAAAAAATAATAGAAAAAGGTTCGCCAGCATTAGCTAATCCTCTACAACAGTCAACAATAAGTAAAAATGAAGCTATTTTAAATAATATGAAGAGTAAAACTAAACAAACCACAGTAAGTAGTCCACAAAATATGGTAAAAAATACACATTCGTCAATCTCACCAACAAAATTAATAATTATTGTTTTGATAATTACTATTTTTATTTTTATTGTAATATTATAGGTTGTTTTGCATAGAACAGGTGTGGAAATAAATGATATGAAGGATTAAATCCCATAATAAACCCTTGCAAGATAGAGTCCGCATGGAGAGATGACTTTGGTAAAGACGCGTTTTTTTTTGTCTATCTGCACCTTTAAATCCGAAAGTTTAAGCGTCTCATTCTGCACAGCCAAAACAGCGCCGCTCATCATTCTAACCTGCGAGCGCAAAAAACCATCTGCCAAAAACCTGAAAATAAAAAAATTTTTATACACGTAAACGTCCGCTTTGTATATAGTCCTTATACCATCTTTGGTTTGACTGCCGTTTTTTTTGAAAAAGCCAAAATCGTGTGTGCCGACGAAAAGTAAAAGGGCTTTGTTTGCAAGTTCCAAGTCAAATTTTGGCAGAAAGAGCGCGTAATTGGCAAGCAGAGGATTGTATTTGCCTGTATAACATATATATCTATACAGTCTTTTTGTAGCGTCAAACCTTGCATGTAAAGGGCAGGGCGATATCTTTCTTATATATACGAACGGCGAAAGCAGGCGGTTTAACATACTTCGCAGTTTTTCCAAATCATGCCAAAATGGCGGAATATCAATATGCACCGTTTGGTTTAGAGCATGCACGCCTTTGTCTGTGCGCGAACTTCCGATGGGTTTTGAAGTGATGCCAAGCTCTTTTAATGCGAAGATGATTCTGTCCATAACGCTGTTTTTATCGGGCTGCTGCTGGAAGCCTTGAAATTTGCTCCCGTCATAACTTATATAGAGAAAAACCCTCATCAAAAACGCTTTATGATTTTTTGCCTGAAGGTGATAAATGAGAGGATAATAGCCGCGCCGAATATCAAAATAACGCTTCTTATCGGGTGAAATTGCTGCATAAGCATTACGGCGGCGAAGTACGCGAGTATCACCAAAGAGATGTTAAAGTAGATGCCGCCGCGCTCATATCTGTATGTAACGATGCCAAATGAGAGTGCAAAAAGCGTTGTCGCAAACGGAAATAGTGCGATAAGCATATAAAGCACAAAATCTTTCGCCTTTTTTTTGTCTTCAAATATATCAAACCAATATGTCTTTATGCTCTCCATGCCGCCCACTTTACTGCTTATGAGTGTGCGCAGGAGCATCGTTTCAAATTCAAGCTGATTGATTTCATTGTCGGTTATGTCATACGCTTTGCCCGATTTTAACTCAAGTCTCATTTCGCTTTGGTCATTTTTTACGATGGCTTCCGAAGCAGATATGATTCTATCTCTTGCATTTTCATTTTGATACATAATGATGTTTTTATAATAATCCTTACCCGCGCTGTTTATAAAAACAAACCAGTCTGAAAATTTTTGCCCAAATTCCGTAGCTTCTATATTGAAGCGTGCCTGAGTTTTTTTATAATCTATAAAATTTGATTGAAGCTCTTTTGAAAGCGGCATTAAAACAAGCACATTTACAACCAAAAATGTGGACAAAAACGAGGAGACGACGAGGAAAAACGCAGCAATTTTTTTGGGTGAAAATCCGAGCGTAAACAGTACTATCGTTTCATTTTCGCGTGAAAGCCTGAAAAGCACTATGGCAAGTGCGATAAAAAATGTAATCGGCAGTGTGAAAATCAACACTTTGGGCAACAAAAACATATATAGTTTACCAAGCTCAAAAAAGGTGATTTTAATGACGGAGGTGATGCGTGCTATCTGTATAAAATAGATAACTGAAGTGATAAAAAAGAGCGTAAAAAAGAGCGAGCCGAAAACCGATACGAATTGGCTTAAGAGATAGTGATTTGTCTTATTCATAGATATATTTCAAAAGCGTGGATATTTGGCTGTCAAACAAGTATGCTACAAAAAGTCCGAAAGATAGAAACGGAATGAACGGCAGTTCAAAGCCTCTTTTGGCTACTATGAAAAATACAGGCAGGGCAAAAAGCGCAGATAGATATATAGCCGTAAGCCCAAGAGGAATGCCGAGCATTGCCCCTATAATGGCGGCTATTATGATATCGGCTTCTCCCATCGCCTCTTTTTTGATGACGGCGCTTATAAATATGCGAAGCAGTGCGAAACCTCCTGCAAACAAAAGCGCGTATTGTAGTTTTGAGAGTATTTCTGGGAAAGCAAGAGCGAGTATAAGCGCGCTCAAGCTCAGACTGTCGGGAACTGCCTTGTATCGCAAATCTATTAGTGAGAGTCCCAAAAGCAGTGCAAATATCACCCCCGTTACGAGTGCGCTGTATAAACTCTCCTCTTTCAAAGCACAGATAAAAAACAAAAGCGCGGCGGCAAACTCCACAAGCGGATACTGAAAGCTGATTTTCTCTTTGCAGTACGCACACTTTCCACCCAAAAATATCCATGAGAGAAGCGGTATGTTGTGATACCACTTCAAAGGCGTGTTACATACGGCGCAGTGAGAAGAAGGGAAAATCACACTCTCGTTTTTGGGAATCCTTAATATCAAAACATTTAAAAAAGAGCCGAAAAGCAGTCCGAAAATAGTCAAAAATGCCGTATTCATAATCCACCAAATCCTCTTTTGGTTTGTTTGTACTCTTTCATGATTTGCTCCAAACAGTTTTCGTCAAAATCAGGCCACAAAGTTTTTGTAAAAAAAAGCTCCGCGTATGAAGACTGCCAAAGCAAAAAGTTTGAAAGCCTCTGATATCCGCCTGTTCTTATCAGTAAATCTACACATGGAAAATCTTTCGTGTCCAAACATGAGCGTAAATTTTGCTCCGTAATCTCCTGCCCGCTCTCAAGAAGCTTTTTACAAGCTCTTGTTATCTCGTCATGCGAACCGTAATTAATCGCCAAAATCTGCGTCAAACCGTCATTATCTTTTGTTTTTTCTTTCACGTTTTCTATCTTTTGCTGTAGTCCATGGTCAAGTTTGCTCAAATCGCCGATAGTTTCAAATTTTATATTATTTTCTTTCAATGTTTTTAAATGTTTCGTCAAAAAACGCTTTAGTAAATTCATCAAAAAAACCACTTCGCTTTTGGGACGCTTCCAATTTTCAGTACTGAAAGCGTAAAGCGTGAGATATTTCAAGCCCGTTTTTGCCGCATAAGATGTGATTTTCTCCACGGATTGTGCGCCGATTTCATGCCCAAAACTCCGCCTTTTACCCTGTTTCTCAGCCCATCGTCCGTTGCCGTCCATTATAATCGCTATGTGGTTTAATTCGTTCAATTTACAGCTCTTCAGAGTTTCTCAAGATATCAAACGATATCTCAAGTTTGCTTTTTTGATAAAATTCGGACGTTTTGTTTTTCGTGATAAATGTTACGGCATTGGTGTCGCCGCCAAACGGATTGGCGCTGTTTATGATATTCAGGCAAACTGCGTCAAGTGATTTTTCTTTGAGCATATTTTCGGCATTTTCAAGCGCATTTTCGGCATCAAGTTCGGCTTTAAAACCGACAACTTTTATATTTTTCTCGTTAAGTCCCAAAAGTATATCACTGTTTTTTACGAGCTCAAGAGTGAAAGTGTTTCCAAGAGCCTCTTTTTTCAGCTTGCCGAAAACGGGATTTTTAACTCTGTAGTCGCTCACTGCGGCTATCATAAATAAAAATGTGTATTTTTCCTCCAAAAGTGCTTTATTTAGGGATTTGCTCATCTCATCGGCGTTTTTGGCAAGTACTCTTTTTATGGGAAGATTTGGCTCATGAATGGCGTTTGCGTGGATGTGCAGGACATTTGCACCCTTTAAAAACAGAGCGGTAGAAAGACTTTCTGCCATTTTACCGCTTGAAAAGTTTGAAATAAATCTCACATCATCTATCTTCTCAACAGTTCCGCCGCCCGTTACAATGACGCTTTTATCCTGCCAAAAAGAAGATGAAAGCAAAATGCGCGCAGTTTCAAAAAATATCTTTTCAGGTTCTGCTAAAGCCCCTTCGCCTTTGTCTTCGCATGCCAAAAGTTTGTTTTGTACAGAGCATATTTTGTATCCGAAATTTTTTAAAATTTCGAGTGAATTTTGCGTACTCTTGTGTAAAAACATAGCTGTATTTGCCGCTGGCGCTATCAATATCGGCTTTGTAAAGGCAAGCGCTGTGGAAGTTAAAAGATTGTCCGCGATGCCTGCGGAGAGCTTATTTATCGTGTTTGCAGTAGCTGGAGCGATGACAAAAATATCCGCCCATTTGTTGATAAATATATGATTGTCATCGTTTTCCCAACTCTCAGTTTGGCTGTGCAAAACTCTGTTTTTACTAAGAGCTTCAAAGCTAAGAGGCGTTATAAAACGCTTTGCATCTTCGCTTAAAATCACTCTCACATTAGCGCCGGCTTTCCTAAAAAGCCTTAAAAGTTCAAGCGCTTTATAAGCGGCGATAGAGCCTGTAACTCCAAGCAAAATATTTTTATCTTTCAAAAATTGCATCACTTTTTTTCTACTCCGAAATGTTTATAAAAGAAGTTTTTGATAAATTTCAAAGGCGCTCTGTTGATTGCCAAAGAGCCTTCGGGGACGTTTTTTGTAATGGTCGTGCCAGCTGCTATGATAACATTGTCACCTACCTCAACTGGAGCAACAAATTGCGTATCACTGCCGATAAATACATTTTTGCCGATAACAGTCTGATATTTTTCTTTGCCGTCGTAATTACATGTGATAGTTCCGCAGCCGACATTCGTCCCCTCATCTATCAGCGCATCGCCAAGGTAACTCAAATGTCCTGCTTTAACGCCTGTGAGGGTTGATTTTTTGACCTCTACGAAATTTCCTATGTGGGAATTTTTTATGAGTGAATATGGTCTTACATGAGCAAACGGACCTACGGACGAATCTATCACGGTGCTTGATTCTATCATTGTGTGTGATTTGATGTGGCTGTTTTGTATGTGAGTTTTGCCAAGCAGTGTTACGCCGTTTTCAAGGATACTTTCACCCTCAATGGTAACGCCGGCTTCTATATAGATAGTCTCGGGAAGCCTCATGATAACGCCATCTTTCATGAATGCGTGTTTGATGCGATTTTGCATGATGCTCTCTGCCGCGGCAAGCTGCGCTTTTGAATTAATACCCATAAACATATTTTCCTCTACCAAAACCGCTTTCACGCTGTTTCCGTTCTCATTTGCCAGCTTTATCAAATCAGTTATGTAATACTCATTTTGCGCGTTATTGTTGTCAAGCTTTGGCAGCATTTTATTTAGAAAATGCGTATTGAACGAATATACGCCGGCATTTACAAGATTTATCCTTCTCTGCTCATCTGTGGCGTCTTTCTCTTCTATGATTTCTTTTACATGAAGTTCATTGTCCGCCAAAACGCGCCCGTAGCCTTTTGGTTTATTTGTATAAAATGCGCTCATTACGATATCTGTCTTTTCATCTTCACACAAAAGTTTCATATCTTCGGTACGCAAAAGCGGCATATCTCCACTTAAAACAAGCACTCTTTTATATTTTGGCTTAAGTCCCATAATAGCGCCGCCTGTTCCTGGAAAGCGCGTATGATCTTGTATGACTATGTGAAGACCTGCAAATTTTTTCAAAAGCTCGGCTTTTATATCTTCGCTGTGATGAAAAAGCACTACGTGTATGTCGTCTGAGAGCGACTGCGCCTCTTTTAATATGTGATGAAGCATGGTATATCCGCAAAGTTTATGCAGGACTTTTGGAGCGGAGGATTTCATTCTTGTGCCAAGACCTGCAGCCATAATCGCTATTGAAGGACGCATGAAAATTCCTTTTAGAAAATTAGCTTGATATTGTATCAAAAAAACCTATTGATAAACATAATGTCCAATAATCTTATAAGAGAAAAGACAATCCTCCAACACTTGACCAAATCCAATATTGTGCACTATCATATGCCTTTGTCCATCGTGAGATTTTTTATCCGCTACTATGCCTATATGAGTAGAACCATTCTCAAGTTTCCAAGCTACGATATCGCCCTGTACATAATCTTCGGCATTTTTTGTTATAGGTTTTATTGTCCCATGTCTTTCAAAAAACTTCATAAGATTTGGAACGCGGCGATGGTCAATATTTTTATCAGTCTTTTTTGTCCCCCAATTTTTAGGATATTTATCAAAATTTGCCGCCATATCCTCATGTACAAGCTGCTGTAAATCAATGTCCACTTTTCTGTAAGCTCGTATTACCACATCTGTGCAGACGCCAAATTCTGGCGGTATGTCGCCGTTTGGGTAGGCAATTTTAAAATAAGCCGCATTGTAACTTACGTTATCGTTTGTCAAGCTAACCGCCACATCCGAGAGGCGTTTTGAAAAATCCGCATTATCGCCGAACACAAAAGTGCAGAAAAACAGCAGCGCGCAGGCAGTTTTTTTCACCTTAAAAACCTTTTTGAATTGGAGATTTGTTATAATATCTTTTTTATATCCGCATGTAAAGGCTGACCAATCAAAACAGGAAAAATCAATCAGTTAAAAGTCGCGCGTACAAGCGATTACGGACTTTATCTAAAAGACAATGAAGAAAATGAAGTATTGCTTCCAAATGCTTACGTAACGCCGTTTATGGAAATCGGTAAAGCTGTAGAGGCGTTTATCTTTCATGATTCTGAGGGCAGGCTCACGGCTTCTACGGTCATTCCAAATGCAAAACTTGGAGAGTTTGCGTTGATGGAAGTTGCCGATGTGTCGTCATTTGGCGCATTTGTTGATTGGGGATTGCCAAAAGAACTTTTTGTACCTTTGAAATATCAAAAAACTCCATTTAAAACAGGTCAAAAAAGGGTAATCTTTGTTGCTCTTGACGAATTTAGCGGAAGGCTCATCGGGGTTGAAAAATTTGGTAAATTTTTGCCTAAATCACATCCGAAATTTACACAAAATGAAAAAGTAAAACTCTTCATCTTGGCAAAAACTCCGCTTGGTTTTAAGGTGATTATTAATAATAGATTTGAGGGTATGTTATATCAAAATGAGATTTTTGAAAATCTTGAAATCGGAAGCAAAAAAGAGGGGTATATTAAAAAGATTAGAAATGACGGCAAAATAGATGTGTCACTGCAGCCTTTGGGTGAGAGCGCGGAACTTGCGGCGCAGACAAAAGTGCTTGAGATTTTGCGCAAGAATGATTATAAAGCGCCTTACAATACAAAAAGCTCCCCAGAAGAGATTTATGAAATTTTCGGTATCAGCAAAAAAAGTTTCAAGCAAGTCATAAACAATCTGCAAAAAGAGGGCTTAATAAAAATAACCGAAGGTGGCATAGATATGGCGTAAAACGTACATATTCGTTTAAATTCGGTTATTACGTGCATGATAGCCTTGCGTGTAAAGCTGTTATTTTTTATTTGACGGACGGCGGTGTGCGAGTGATAATCTTCTATGTAGATTACCGCAAAAAGTGCGCTCTTATGGTCTGTTTTGCGGTATAGTTTCGTCCGCGGCAGTTTACAAAGCAGTCATTTTGCTTCTGAAAACTCTCAATGTCTGTTCTGCTGATGGTGTTTGCCATTTTTGGCAGAGGATATGTATGTTGGCGACTCCGCATCTTTTTGTTCAATAAAATTCTTCACATTGTCGTTTATTATATGTTTCCTGCGCCGTTTTATATTTTTTCCAAATGCCGCTGCGATGTTAATACTATAATATTGATAATGCTTATTGTTATTAATAGTATTTTAATATTCAAAGATGTACAATACGCTTTTATCCATAAACAAGGTATGAATATGCACAACATATGCTATGTCAAAAAGAGAAATATCGGCAGTTTTTCTTCTGTTTTGGTTTTTATCGGTATGGTTTTGGTATCAAATCTTAATGCTGACTGCGTTGATTTGGGAGGAGGGCATATTAGCTGCAACGAGAGCGTTAATTCTGATGTTTATACCGATATGTCAAATGGAGTTTCAAGCTCATTGCTATTGGATATAAATACTACAAATGCCTATGGCGTGCATAACGATAACAACGGAAGCTGGAGATTTGAGGGATTAAATATAGCGACAGTCGGCAGCGGCGCATACGCGGCATATATACAAAGCGGCGGAAATATCAGTATCGGCGATAATGCAAACATAACTACAAACGGCAGTGCTTCTTATGCCGTGAACGCCGAAAGCGGTTCAAACATATTTATAGGCGATAATGCAGAGATATCCGCACATGGACCGAATGTGCCTCCTACTTACAGCGCAACTCCTCAAAGTTTAAGCCATGCAGTCGTTGCATCGGGTTCAAATATAACTATAGGCGACAATGCAAACATACTCACAACAGGTATCGGAAGTTATGGCGTGAGGACGATCAATAACGGCATTTCGCATATAATCATAGGTGATAATGTAACCATAGCAACCACAGGCGGCGATACGTATTGCGGAAACTGCGGACGCACTTCTCCGACAACAGGGTGGTGGTCATACGGCGTTGTAACGGAAGGCGCTGGTTCTGATATTACTATAGGCAATAACGCAAACATAAGCACGCAAGGCGCAATGGCTTATGCCTTATATACCGTCAGTCAAAATACGGCTATTTATGTAGGCGATAATGCGGCTATTTCTACAAGCGGAGATAGAAACTCATATGCCATATATGCTCAAAATTCCGGAAAAGTTTTTATAGGCGACAATGCGCATATAACCACTACAGGCAATGAGCTTTATCTGCATAACTCAAGCGCCGGCAACGGTCAGCCTCATGCGATATATGCCACAGGCAGTGGAACACTCCTTGATATAGGCGATAACGCGGTTATAAGTACATACGGATATGACGCTACTGCGGTAAGCGGCACAAGTTTTGTAAATATTACTATAGGCGGCAATGCACGCATAACTACATACGGAGAAGGCGTAAACAATACTCCAAATGCCGTTACCAACGAAGGGGGCTTCGGCGTAAAAATCAGAGGTTCTTCGGCTGATTTTACTTTGGGTGATAATGCCGTTATAACTACTTACGGCAACCGCGCATTAGGTGTGCAGATAAGAGAGACGAGCCGCGGAGTTTTCGGCGACAACCTTACAGTCATAACGTATGGCAACAATTCCGCCGCCATTGAAAATTGGGATAGAAGTAATGTTACAATAGGAGACAATGCGCTTATATTTACATTTGGAGATGTTTCTCACGCTATCCGCGCTTTAACAAGTACGGGAGCAGGTACAGCTACTACCATCATAGGAAACGGGGCTTTGATATCTACTTCAGGAGACGGCTCTTATGCTGTGTTTGCCGAAGGCAGAAGCGCAGCTGTAGGCTCAAGAATTATTTTAAATACCGATACGAATATTTCAGTTTTGGGAACAGACTCTTATGCAATATATTCTGCAAATACCAACGCTTTAGTTACAACAAACGGTACTGTTAAGATGAACATTTTTGGTAATATAACGGCACAAAACGGCGGTGTGGTTGATTTGAATTTGGGAGATGGTTCTAATTTATACGGAAGTACCGAACTTGGTTCAAACGGAGCAAGCGTTATAAATCTTACGTTTGACGGAGACAATTCGCGATGGACGACAAAAGGCAGCTCATCTTTAACAAATCTCTATTTGACAAACAGTGCTGAAGTTGATTTGACGCAGAGCGCATCATACGTTACGTTAAGTATTGACAATCTGAACGGAGAGGGCGTATTTTATCAGAGGATAAATCCTTTCGGCAACGGGGATTTGATAGTGATAAATAACAGCTCTTCGGGAAATTATGAGCTGATATTCGACAAAGCCGCGTTTGGAAGTTACAGCGCCACTGGAGATGAGGAGTTTTTACTTATAGAACAAAATGCAAGCGGTGCGCACAGTGCAGTATTTACGGGTGAAGCATGGATAGGAGCATATGTTTACCGCGTAGGTAACACAAGTAACGCTCAATATTTGACAACAGGCACGCCAAATGGAGGAGGCGGCAGTGGAGGCGGAGGCGCTCCGTTAAATACCATAGCCTTATCATCAATAAGCTTTGCAAATATCAACTATATCTCAAATTATGCAAATACCCAAACTCTGCTCCAAAGATTGGGAGAGATTAATCACAATAGAGATACGCTTGATGATATCTGGATAAAAACATACGCTGGTAAATTAGATTCGTTTGATAAAAAATTTGACATACAAGATGTTGATTATTACGGCTTACATGGAGGATTTGACAGGATATACGACACAAAGAGCGGCAAATTTTTTGCAGGCTTTATGTTTGGTCTATCTAAAACGAATATTGATTACAGACTTGGAGACGGCAAAGTCAGCTCTTATGATATGGGCTTGTATGCTTCATATAAAAATGAGAGGGATTTTTATATTGACACTCTTTTAAAACATACAAGAAATGAGAATAAGTTCGGCATTGTAGTAAACGGTGAAAAAATCACAGGAAACAGCGATATGAACGCGTATTTGTTATCAGTTGAGAGCGGCAAGAAGTTTTATGTCGGCAACGGCTTTTATGTAGAACCTCAAGCCGAAATTACATTCAGCAAACAATCAGGAGGAACGAGCGTCGCCGAATCTGGATTGCTGACAAAATTTGACAGTTACAACTCAATTTTGGGAAGGCTTAGCGCAGTTGTCGGCTACAGCGTCAAAGATGCGGTAAATATATATTACAAAGCAGGCTGCATAAAAGAGTTTGACGGCGAAGTGTCATACAGTTTTAATGACTCGCATGTAAAGAATACTTACAAATTAAACGGCAATATATTTGATAATGCGCTTGGTATTACCTCTACAATCCGCGGCAATCACCATCTCTATTTCGAAGGAACGTATCAAATCGGGGACAATTTTAACAACAAAAAGGCAAATTTC
>JAISNG010000101.1 GCA_031276365.1 Campylobacteraceae bacterium
ATAAGGATATTGCGTTGATAAACTTCACAGGTTCGACAAAAGTAGGCAGACAGATAAGCAAAAACGCTGCCAAAATGATAAAAAGGACGATTTTGGAGCTTGGCGGTAAATCGCCGAATATTATTTTGGATGATGCAGATATTAATACGGCTGTGCCGAATGCTTTAAAAATTGCCTTTAGCAACAGCGGACAGGCATGTCATGCGGGAAGCAGGCTTTTTGTGCCTGAGAGTAAATTTGAGTTAATATGCGAACTGCTGGTTGAATCTTTAAAAAAGATAAAAATAGGCGCACTTTATGACGAAGAGTGTTATATAGGTCCGCTCATAAATGAAGCGCAGTTTAATAGAGTGCAGTCATATATCAAAAGCGGAATTGATGAAGGGGCGAAGATTCTTGTCGGAGGATTGGGCAGACTGGACGGTTTTAAGGGCTATTATATAAAGCCTACAATTTTCACTTATGTAAAGCCGAAGATGAAAATAGCGCGCGAAGAGATATTTGGACCCGTACTTTGCGTGTTTACTTACAAAAGTGAGCAAGAAGCCATCAAGATGGCTAACGACACCATTTACGGACTTGCAGGATATGTAAGCGGAACGGATTTGGAGCGCGCAAAGAGAGTTGCAAGGCAGATTTTTGCAGGCTGGGTTTATATCAATAAGGGCGTATATGAGGGAAAAGGCATTATACCTCATGTAGGCGCAAAGCAGTCAGGCATAGGCATAAACGGCATTGATGATTATTTACAATTTAGATTTATATCTTGATTAAGGGGTTTTGATGGCAGATAAAGTCTATGTTATAGACACAAATATTGTTTTGCAGAATATACAGCATGTTAAAAACTTATCCGAAGACGGTAAAAATATAGTGGTTATCCCTGAAACGGTTCTTATTGAGCTTGAGGATAAAAAGAGGCAGACAGACGAACTTGGCTTTCAAGCGCGCGAATTTGCGAGATTTTTGGCTGAATCAAAAGTAAAAGAGGTTGATATATCGGGCAATTATAGAGTTGTAAAACTGTATAATGAAAATTATAATATCCATCTGATGAGCAAAACAGAGTATGATTCTGACATAGAAGCGCGTCATATAGCAGAGAGCAATGACAAACGCATTATAGAGATAGCAGATGCAGCGCGGAACTACTACAAAGGGCAAAAAGTCATCTTTGTCTCTATAGATATATATGCAAGAATGTTTGGGCTTTTCAAAAATCTCAAGACAGAATCTCTGCGTGAAGACCGTTCTGAAGTGCCACGCGCGCAATTTTTGAAAAATGTGGAGCTGGACTCTTCGTTTTTCAACACTCTTGAAAACATGAATATCAAAAAGATAGACCCCGAATATAATATAGAAAACTTCTGTTACGAATTTGTCTCAAACGACGGCAATAAAGCTTATGCACTGATACATAAAGAGCGCATATTGCCTTTAAGCGAAGATGATTTTAAAGGCTTGAAAATAAAGCCTGTAAATACGCGCCAGCGGTTTTTCATGAAAGCGATTTTGTCAAATCTATACAATATATTGGTTATTGACGCCAAAGCGGGAAGTGGGAAAACGCTCATCGCAGTAGCTTCCGCGATGCGCTTGATAGATAAGGGATTGTACGACAAAATCGTATATGTGCGAAACTCCATAGAGAGTTTAGATAAAGGCGCAGATGTGGGTTTTTTGTCGGGCAACGATGAAAAGTTCAGAATTTATAATATGGCGCTTTATGATACGCTGGAGTTTATATCAAAACGAATGTTGAAAAAAACAGAAAACAAAGAGAGCGTAGAATCCATCAACTCCAAAATTACAGAAATGATGGAAAAGTACCGCATAGAAAAATTATGGCCAGGCGAAGCGAGAGGCAGAACATTAAGCGATGCGGTAGTGATATTGGACGAATGGCAGAATAGCTCCGAAAACACAACGCAGCTTATCCTCTCGCGTCTTGATAATTCATGTATTGCTATAGTTATAGGCTCAAACAGACAGATAGACAATCTCTATCTCAATAAATACAACAACGGACTTACAAGTCTTTTGAAATTGACGCTGCATGAACACGAAGAGCTTAGCATGTTTGCTATAGACCTGCAAAAAGCTGTCCGCGGTAAATTTGCGGAGTTCAGCGAGCGCGTTTACGAAAACAAAAAACAGCGTCTGTCATGAAGATACAAAACGAGTGCAAAGAGTGCATCCTTGCGCAAGCTGTGCGTGTAGGGACAATCTTAAACCTCAGCGCGGCGCAAAAAGAGGCGGTAAACGCACTTGCCCAAAAACATGCCCAAAGTTTTGATTGCACTCTCACTCCGCCTCAAAACGCTTATAAACTGTATGAAGAGATAGCTCTATTTTTGAATACGGACGATATTTACAAAGATGTAAAAGCAGCCTCAACAAAAAGAGCCGAAGAGCTTTTGGACGCATGCGAAGAGATTTTGCAAAACGCCCATGATATACTTTTGGGCGCGGCAAAAATCGCAGTTGCGGGAAATGTACTGGATTTGGCTTCAAAAGTTCAGTATGATTTGAAAGAGGAGATTAAAAATATCGCCGATTTGAAGTTTGACATAGATGATTTTGAGGATTTGAAAAACGCTCTTGCAAACGTGCGCGAAACGGTCTATATAAGCGATAATGCAGGCGAAGAGGTGTTTGACAAACTATTCATAAGGACAATAAAAACTCTTTATCCGTCGAATCATATATATTATTTTACGCGCGGAAAACCTATCATAAATGATATCACTTACAAAGATGCGATAAATTCGGGCTTGGACGAATATGCCGAAGTTTTGGACAGCGGCGTGCCGACTCCTGGATTTGTTTATCACATGGCGTCATTTGAAGCGCAGAAGAAATTTAAACACGCCGATGTGATTATTGCCAAAGGAATGGGAAATTTTGAGTGTATGAGTGAAAATGAACGCGCAAATACCTTTTATCTTTTTAAAGTAAAATGCCAACCTGTCGGCAGATTTGCACGCTCAAAACTTGGCTCAATTGTCTGTAAAAGTTCCAATCCAAGATAAATTAATTCATATCAGGTTTTGGAGTTTTCGCTGTGCTTGGCGGCAAAATTGGGTATGTTAAGACGGGTTTTCTGCCCGTAAGCGAATGCATGAAGTCCATTATCTGTTTGGCTTCCTTGTCTGAAATTTTAATTCCAAGCTGAATACTTGCCATCTCTTTTACGGCATCTTGCAGACTCCATATCTGTCCGTTGTGGAAATATGGCGCAGTTTCGGCAATATTTCGCAATGTCGGGGTTTTGACCATGCCGTATTTATCTCCTCTGAAATCTCCCAATTCTATAAATTTATACTTTGCGGCGACTTGAAACTGCTGCATGGTTCCACCCAAAGCTATGCCGTAATGGCATTTTGTGCAGCCTTTTTCCAAGAATACTTCAAATCCCTCTTTTTGCTTTTTATTCAAAGCCTTCTCATCGCCGTTTAAAAAATCATCATAAGGCGAAGGGGTAACAAGTGTGCGTTCAAATACGCCGATAGCGCTTGCAATTTTTTCAAATGTGATTTTCGTATCTTTGCCGTAAGCTTTTTTAAAGTCCGCTACATATTCGGGGATTGACACAATGCGCGCTACGACAAGCTCGCTTGAAGCTGCCATTTCCGCGTCTGATTGTATTGGAGACTGCGCTTGAACTTCAAGATGCGAACTTCTGCCGTCCCAAAGCTGTACTTTGTTGAAGACAGAGTTGTAAACACTAGGCGCGTTCAGGTGGTTTGGATTCATCGTCCATCCATGTCCTATGGAAGTCTCTACGCCGTCCACGCCGCCAAGGGCTAAATTATGACATGTATTACAACTGATGATGCCGCTTTTTGAGAGGCGCGGGTCAAAATAGAGCTTTTTGCCAAGCTCAATTTTTTCATCGCTTATCGGGTCATTTTTATCGCTTATGTAAGAAAGAAGTACTTGTATATCTGCGGGTATGGGTTCAAGCCGCTGATTTAAAGCTTTTTGCGTTAAGGTTTCCGCCGCCGTCAAGGCACCAACGCTGACACAGAATAACAAAAATATCTTTAAACCATTCATGGATATCTCCTTTGAAATTTAGTACCTGCTGAATGATAATTATTATTTACTTATTAACAGCTTTATATATTGCATAATGGAACATATTTTAGATAATTAAGCGGCATTTTGTTACAATATTCCAATATTTTCGGAGTAATTTTATGAGCCAATATATCTTAAAAATTGATTGTCATGATGAAAAAGGGTTGATATACAGAGTCGCCGATGCTGTGTTCAAGTATAAACTCAATATCGTAAAAAACGATGAGTTTGTGGACAGAGAACACGGCAAGTTTTTTATGAGAGCGGAACTTAGCGGCGAGATAAATAAAAATGAGTTTTTAGGCACGCTTGAAGCTGTACTGCCGAACGGGGCAAATATTTATGTGGGACTAAAAGACAAGAAAAATATCATTTTGATGGGGACAAAAGAGTCGCATGTACTTGGAGATATACTCCTAAAACACTATAGAAACGAACTAAACGCAAATATCCTTGCCGTTATCAGCAATTATAATGATTTAAAAGAGCTTGTGCAAAGGTTTGAAATACCATATTTTTGCATAACTCATGAAAATCTCTCAAGAGAAGAGCATGAAAAAAAGGTTTTGGAGATATTGGTAAAATTCAATCCAGATTTCATAGTTTTGGCAAAGTACATGAGGATACTCTCAAGCGATTTTGTGGAACATTACATGGAGAAAATCATCAATATACACCACTCGTTTCTACCCGCTTTCATAGGCGCGAACCCTTACAAGCAGGCTTATGAGCGCGGCGTAAAGATTATCGGCGCGACGGCGCATTTTGTGAACAACAATCTTGACGAGGGTCCCATTATCGCACAAGATGTTATCACGGTAAATCACGAATTTGATTGGAAAGATATGCAACGCGCAGGGCGCAATGTAGAGAAAGTGGTTTTATCTACCGCGCTTGATTTGGCATTAGAAGATAGAATCTTTGTCCACAAAAACAAGACTGTAATTTTTTGATGTTCAATGTAGTTTTACTCTCTCCGCAGATTCCGCAAAATACGGGCAGTATCGGCAGGCTTTGCGTAAATACAAACTGTAAATTGCACATCATAAAACCTGCATGTTTTGAGCTTAGCGATAAGATGGTCAAAAGAGCGGGGCTTGATTATTGGAAACTTTTGGATTTGGCGGTATGGGAAGGTTTGGATGAGTTTTTGGCTGTACATACAAAAGATTTCGGGCGGTTTTTCTTTGCTACGACAAAGAGCAAAAAGCCCTATTTTGAAGCAAAATACAAAAAAGGAGATTTTCTATTTTTCGGAGGAGAGTCAACGGGGCTTCCAATGGAGCTTATGCAAAAAAAATGGGATAATGCGGTAACGATTCCGATGGGTAAAAACGGAAGAAGTTTAAATCAGGCAGTAGCTGCCGGCATAGTTTTGTATGAAGCTATAAGACAAAATTTTAAGGAGTTTTAGATGAACCGAGTTAAAGGCAAGTGGGGGCTTGTAACAGGTGCGAGCGCAGGTATAGGTGAAGCAAGCGCAGAGGCGTTGGCAAGCAATGGGTGCAATCTTATATTGACGGCAAGGCGCATGGAAAAGCTGGAGAGATTAGCGCAAAAACTTGAAAAAGAGTATGGCGTGAAAACGCAAATATATCATGTTGATGTGCGCTCAAGAAAAAGCGTTGATGCGCTGTTTGAAAATGTGCAATCAGCAAAGATAATACCTAATTTTTTGATAAATAATGCAGGGCTTGCTCTTGGACTTGAAGGCGTGCAGGATGGTTTTTTAGATAAGTGGGATACTATGATAGACACCAATCTCAAGGGGCTTTTGTATGTTACGCGTGCGTTTTTGCCATCAATGATACAAAAGGGTGC